>JADWMH010000151.1 GCA_015767355.1 Gammaproteobacteria bacterium | reverse complement strand
CCATACTCGTGAAGTGTTTGACAGAAAAAAGTGTCATTTTTCTCTGTTTGTGTTATGAAAAGGCTGTTATTTATATGGCGAAGCCATTTCAGCAGCTGTGATCGTGCGGCATGGATTCGGTTTTAGAGTTTGTTGATAGATGAAAATACTCGGTGTGGGCATAGCGACTCTGGATATTATCAACCGGGTTGAATGCTATCCGCTTGAAGATAGTGAAGTGCGCGTGCTGTCGCAGCGGCGCTCTCGTGGCGGTAACGCAACCAATACACTGACTGTGCTGTCGCAGCTTGGGCATGACTGTGCCTGGGCAGGCGTATTGCCGCAGAGTCCGGATGCAGCCTTTATTGAGGAGGTGCTGCGTGGACAGCAGATCGATCTTCGTCATGTGCGCCACCTGACTGCAGGCAAGCTGCCAACCTCCTATATCACGCTTAGTGAAGAGAGTGGCTCCAGGACGATTATGCATTTGCGTGATCTACCCGAATATCGTGCAGAGTGGTTTCTTGAGGACGTTGATCCTGGTGAGTTTCAATGGATCCATTTTGAAGGCAGGAATCCTGATGAGCTGGAAGTGATGTTGAGCACTCTCTCAGGAAGCGAAGGCTTGCGCATGAGTGTCGAGATTGAGAAGCCGCGTCCCGGCATCGAGGCGTTGTTTCACCTGCCGGAGGTGCTGCTGTTTTCCCGCCACTATGCGCTGTCATCGGGGTGCGGTAATGCAGAATCCCTGTTGACGGGTGTAGCACAGCAGTTGGGCGAGCAGCGGCCGCTGTTGTTTTGCGCCTGGGGTGATCAGGGCGCATGGGCGCTCGACCGGCATGGAGAGCTGCTGCATGCTCCTGCGCTCAGGATCCCGACAGTTGTTGACAGCATTGCAGCGGGTGATGTTTTCAATGCTGCGGTCATACATGCGCTCATACAGGCTGCAACTCCCATGGAAGCGCTGGAACAGGGGTGTCGGCTGGCGGGGCAGAAGTGCGGCATGGAAGGGGTGGAGGATATTTTCCTCTAATGAAGCTCTGATCAAGTCGCTTCGCGCCTCGACCAGAGCATTCCTGCAAGTTTGTCTACGGGGGAAGGGTTATCTTTCAATAAATTACAATGGGCCTCCAGATTGCCCTTCCCCCGAACCCCCATCCCATGAACTTATTCAGAGGTTCTTAAATGCAGCTCTCAGGTGAGCTATTTGGTTCGGATTTTGTGATGGCCTGCGGCATCACCTACGGGGTGTTTGTGCTCGCTGCAGTGCGTCACGCGCCATGGCGCAAACTGCTCGACAGCAGTAATTCATCAATCCTGTTTGGATCTCTGGCGCTCATCATGCTGCTCTGGACCATGCGTGTAGAGATGATGGCCGGGATAGCGTTTCATCTGATCGCAATGACAGTGTTGACGCTGATGGTTGGCTGGTGTTTTGCGATACTGGGCGGAAGCCTGGTATTGGCGGGCATCATTATCGCCGGCTTCGGCAACTGGAGTGGCTATTTTCCAACGGCGCTGGTTGCTGTTCTGCTGCCGGCATCTCTTACCTGGATCCTGCTGCTGCTGGCGCGAGCCTGGCTGCCGCGTAATTTCTTTATCTATGTGTTGTTGAACGGATTCATGGCGGCCGGATTGATCGCGATGCTTGCGGCTTATACGACATCGCTGCTGTTGCTCTATGCTGCACACATAGCCCCGGAGACCCTGGCATATAACTACTATCCATGGATTCCACTGATGTTTTTTCCCGAAGCGATGCTCAATGGCTGGATCATCACCATCCTCGTGATACTCAAACCGGCATGGGTGTTTTCTTTTAGCGATGAAGAGTATCTGCACAGCAAGTAGTCTATTTACAGATGCTAAACTTGATAGCTGCCCGATACTAACCTATGCTTAGAAACAGCGGCAATGACCGGAGGAGGTCTTAGTTGGGGGGAAGTGAGGCAGCTTGATGAGCCTCTCTGCTCTCTGATTGCCGCGAGCGAATGAATAATAATTTCCCGGAGGAAAACAATGACCGACTCGCTTGATCCAGTTGTTCTTAATCTGCTGTATGTCTTCTTTGGCGGTGTGCTGACGCTGTTTTTTATGTGGACGGGCTGCAAGCTCTTCAGCCATCTTGTCAGCTTTAGTATTCCCGAGCAGCTGCAGGAGGGGAATGTGGCCGTCGGTCTGATGATCATGGGGATGTTTATCGGTATCGGCACTGCACTGGGGCTGGTCGTCGGGCTGGGGCTGAACTGATATGCAGCGTGCACTGTTGTGGCTCCTGGCGCCGTTGATTCCAGCAGTTGCACTGGCTGCAGTCAAGGATCCTTCGTTGTCGGATAAAAAGTGGAGTAGCAAATATGACCACCATTTCCGCAAATACTCTAAGCACTATTTCGGACCCAATTTCGACTGGCGCTGGTTCAAGGCCCAGGGGATCGCGGAGTCGAATTTGAGACCGCACGCCAGGAGCCGAACTGGGGCTGTAGGCGTTATGCAGATTCTCCCTTCAACCTATAGAGAGATCAAGAGCAAGAATCCACATCTGCTGGGTATCAAAACGCCACGCTGGAATATTGCGGCAGGCATCTACTATGATCGCCAGATGTATAAGAACTGGGGGAAGAAAGATTTCTCCAGCCATGAGCGTCTGGCATTTGCCTTCGGCAGTTACAATGCCGGTTTCGGCGGGGTGAGGAAAGCCTATAAAAAGGCGAACAAGGTACACTCGAAAATCGAAACCTGGGATCAGGTTTCATCCTTCTCTCCGAAAGAGACGCGCAACTATGTCAAGCGAATCCGTGGTCTGATGGATGGAGTGAAATAGTTATTGAAGGTTTTTCAGTCCATAGCTTTACGCACAAAAAACGCCGGGACCATCCCGGCGTTTTTTTGTTCAGAACTTCCCTAAGCTATCGCGGATAGTCGTTGCCATAAGGCATGGGAGGCCTGGCGTTGTAATCACGCGGTTGAGCAGATGGGCCTCTGTATTGAGCAGGCGCCCTCTCATAACCATAGGGCGCGTCAGCTCTGCGTCCATAATCCTGTGGGGGGCGGGGGGCTGGGCGGCGTTGCTGCTGGCGCATTGCCGGTGCTGATGGTTCGGCATCCATTGGCGCCGCAGGCAGATTGTCGATGGCGCTGTCCATGCGTTTTTGCATCTCTTTCCGGTACTGCTGCCGGCGTTTTTCCTGTAGCGCCCGGCGTTGTTGCATCTCCTGGCGTCTCTTCTCGTAGCGTTGCTGCTGCTCGGCTGTAGGCATTTGTGCGCCGGTGCGCGCAGGCATACGCTGATCCTGTGAGCGCTTTTGCATTTCAGTGCGTCTGGCTTTTCTGCGCTCCATTGCCGCATGTCGACGAGCTTCGACCTGCTTCATCCACTCCTCCCGGCTCATTTCGGGTTGTGCCTGCCGAGGTGCGCGAAGTTGTGTTTCGCCCTGATCGGCTGCCGCCCCTTTTGCTTCACCTGTTTTGGCTGCAGCTTGTTGAGGCGCGTTTGCAGCAGCGGTTGCTGGTTCGGCGACTGCTGGAGTGGATTGCGGTTGCCTGGATTCAGCGCCCACCTCATGCATCTCTTTCATTGCAGCCTGGTGGCGGGCATCGGCTTTCTTGCGGTGCTGCTCCATCTCTTCAGCTGCAGCCTTAAATCGCTCGTCAGCCTCCTTGCGCTGTTTAGCAATATCGGTTTGTAGAGCTGCCTCGGCACCGGCATGTTGCTTCTCCATTGCAGCGCGTTTTTCGCTCATCTCTTTCTCTATTGCCTGGCGACGTGCTTCTGCACCTTTTCGACGCTGCTCCATCTCTTTCATTGCAGTCTGGCGGCGCTCTTCAGCCTCTTTACGCAGCTTGTCGGATTCTGCAGCAGCAGCCGGCATGGCTTTACTCTGCTCAGCTGGCGTTGGCGATTTTTCAGCGGCTGCTGTTGCGCTTTCAGCATGTTGTTGAGCACGCTTTTCGTCAAGTTTTTTCCTGGCGGCTTCATAGCGCTCCTGAGCTGCTTTGCGTCGCCCCTCCATCTCTTTTTGCATTGCCTGACGACGCGCATCGGCCTCTTTGCGACGCTGTTCCATATCTTTCATTGCAGCCTGACGGCGCTCTTGAGCAGCCTTGTGCGTATCATCAGCAGGAAGAGCGGGTGTGGTTGCAGCGGCTTCCGGCGCCTTGGCTGCAGCTGGTGTTGGTTTCTGCTGTTGAGCAGCCGGTTGCTGCTGTGCTGCCTGCATGCGTTTCTGCATGACATCGCGTCTCTCTGCGGCAGCCTTTTGTGCAGCCTGCTGCTGCGCCTGGGCCTGCATGCGCAGATCTTCGACTGCTGCAGCCGGAGTCGCATCTGCGGTTGCTGCAGCTTTCTGTTTTGCAGTATCAACGGCGCCTGCATCAGGAACTGATGACACGGCTGTCTGCCAGGGTGGGGTTGCCGGTATATCACAACCGATTTTCTGTGCGCGTTGCTGGTAAACTTTGTATTGTTCGTTGCGGTATGTGTTCCACTCTTCAGTAGACATGGTCTGCATTTTTGTTTTATGTGCTGCGCGCTCCTCACCAGTCATGAGTGAGGCCGAGCAGTTTTCTGCTGCAGCCATGGATGGAGCGACTGATAGAATTGCGGCGACAGTCGACGCCACTAAGGTGTGTTTAAGCTGCATTGTGTTCTCCAGAGAATTACGAACTGCATGGAACTCAAAAGAGTATCATATTTTGCGTTGATTATTTAATTCTCAATGAGATTTATCGGCAAGGGGTATGACAGCAACTGGAGATTCTAAAACGCGTGATCATCAACAAACATTGCAGGCGATCATAGAGTCTATTCGGGAATCACCTCAATCAGGGGGTGCATTGATCCTCTACGCCTTGATGAATACCATCAATTATGAGCAGGCAGGGTGTCTCTTCAAGCTCAATAAACTACGGGACTTGTCAGTGGTGCAGCGTAATCTGGCATATGCATTGATGGAGGTGATGGTCTCTGGTGAAAATCAAGGTGAAGAGTGGCGACAGGCCATGCTGCAAATGGATGAACTGGTGCGCGGTAGCGGACAGAATAGATGATGAACGGGCTATTCACAAACTCTGCCTTTGCTGCGGTTTCTGTAATCGTAGCGGCGATAGCTGCCGGGCCGCTGTTACTGCTGGCACTGCTGTGGCTGCAACTGCAGCAGCCACCACCGCTGTGGCTGGTGATAGACGCGGAAAAGCAGCGTATCAAGGTGACGCTCGTGGGAGTGTGGCAGCAGCACATGCAGGCGATCCTGAAGGATAACAAGATCCGTCTGGAGGGGATTACCACACGAGAGTTGATTGAGTCTGCAGATTAGGAGTGACTAATGGCGTGGCATAGTTTTTGAAATATTCCA
>JADWMH010000150.1:4599-5350 GCA_015767355.1 Gammaproteobacteria bacterium | reverse complement strand
CGCTGCTGCAACAGCTCAAGGCAGTTGATTTTCCCTCCTCCTTGACGCTGCTGCCGGACACCGAGCCAGGCATCGAAGCCATGACCCTGGTGAAGCAGGCGCTGTCTGCGCTCTCCACAAATCCGGATCAGGAGATCCTGGATGAGCTGGCTGCTGACTACGCCAGCATCTATCTGAACCACAACATCAGCGCCTCTCCGGAAGAGTCCGTATGGCTGGATGAAGACAGCCTCATGTGCCAGCAAAGCATGTTCCAGGTGCGCTCCTGGTATGAATCCCACGGCCTGGAGATTCCTGACTGGCGGCTGCGACCGGATGATCACCTGGTCTATGAACTGCAATTCATCGCCTTTCTGCTAAACCGGGACGAGCAGATGGAGACACTCGATAAGACCGCCACATTCATGGATGAACACCTGCTGCGCTGGCTGGGGAATTTTGGCGAACGGGTGCTGGTGCGCTGTGACACACCCTGGTTTGCCGGCGTCGCTGCACTGACCGCAGCCTACTGCGAAGAGCTTCGCGACATCCTCGCGGAAGTACTGCAGCAGCCCCGCCCCAGCCGCGAAGAGATCGAGGACCGCATGCAACCCAAGCAACAAGCGGAAGCCATTCCAGTCTCATTCACGCCAGGCATGGGGCCGGTTGTTTGATCCAGGAGTCGTAGGAGCATAAGCGATAGTGCTTTTAACCGCCGTCATTGCGAGGAACGAAGCAATCTCAAGAAGATTGCTGCGTCGCTGAGGCTCCT
>JADWMH010000150.1:0-4589 GCA_015767355.1 Gammaproteobacteria bacterium | reverse complement strand
AACCAGCCGTAGAATGCTGCCTCTGGAGAATCCGGGTGGAGGCTCGATACCTAAATGCAAAGCACCACAAAGCATCTCAAGGATATGGTCACGCAGGAACTGCGCCTGCCCGAGATAGACGCAGACGCCTGTGTTTATGCCTTCTTTGAGCAGGCTGACTGCCACGCCTGTGTAGATGCCTGTCCAACCCGGGCATGGGTGATCGGCGACGAGTCCCTGGGCCTCGACACGGAAGCCTGCGACGGCTGCGGCCTGTGCGTTCCTGCCTGTCCTGGCGGTGCATTATCTATCCATTTTCCCTGGGTGATTCGCCCGTTCGCCGGGCGCATGATTGCACTATTCGCCTGTGAAAAAAACGGCATTGAGAATAATCCCGCAATCATTCCATGCATCCACTCCCTCGGAGTCCGCCAGCTGTTGCTGCTGCACAACTCAGGCATCGAGCACCTGCTGATTGCGACAGCTGAATGCATAGATTGCACACGTCATCAGCAATCAGGCATCCATCAGCGTGTCGAGCAACTCAACAAGCTGCTGCTCGAACGCGATAAACCACCGATGAAAATCCTGCAGCGATCAAATCAGGTGTGGATGAAGATCTTCAAAACAGACGAGGCGATCAGCCGTGGAACCCAACTCTCCAGGCGCAAGTTTCTACGAGGAGGTGGGGAGATGCTGCGCCATCAACTGGTAGTGCTGGATCCTCTCAATCTCGCCGAGTGTCGAACCGCCCCTCCCGGCCAGCTGCTGCCGAATGCAGAAGAGGATGAAGTTCACTGGCCATGGACACCCAGGCTGGATGAAAGCTGCTGCAACGGCTGTGACGCCTGCATCAAACTCTGCCCCACCGATGCACTGCAATTGATTCAAACGAATAATGAAGATGACTTGCCAGAGTATCAGTTGAATCCTTCAGACTGCACCGGCTGCGGTATCTGCGCCACAGTATGTGAGTTACAGGCGATCACCATTCACAGCTGGTCTCTATCTGAAGACGACACCATCAAACTGACTGAAAAACATTGTACAGCCTGCGGCAACAGCTTTCATCTCCCACAGAAAAACCCACTGTCACAAGAACCTCTTTGCCGTATCTGCCGTAAACACAACCACAGCAGAAATTTGTTCCAGGTACTCATCGAAAATTGATTATTACCATTGACATTCTTCCTGAAAGAAAAGTTATGCGATAATGCAATTAAACAGGTTTCACCCTGTTGTTTGTGACCTGACATCCGGATAAAGTTTTTTTCTACTGTGCCCAGGAAATTCTTTCAACGCTACTGCCCTGACGCTGCGCTGATTCGCAATAATCGCTATTTGCGCATCTTTGGCGAGCATTTGCACTCTCCCAACCTGTGGCATATCAACCGCCTTTCGGTTGCACGCGGATTTTCCATCGGGGCTTTCTGGGCGCTTATCCCTTTTCCCGGCCAGATGGTCGGCGCCGTGTGGAGCGCTATCGTATGGCGTGCAAACATTCCCATCTCAATTCTATTGGTGTGGATGACAAACCCGTTCACAATTCCGCCTGTTTTTCTGGGCGCCTATTTGTTGGGCGGCTGGATGCTTGGCATTCCAGTGATCGAGATCCCTGACTCACTCTCGATGCACTGGTTCATGGAGAGTTTCGATGAGATCTGGATATCCCTGGTCACCGGCAGCCTCACCATCGGCATCACACTGGCGGTCATCGGTTATTTCGGGATCAACGCCTTATGGAAATGGCATGTGATGCGGCGTTGGCAGATGCGTCGCAAACAATAACGCCCTGCAGTGCAGGGCGTCAGATTATGCAATGCGGCAAAGCAAATTAAGCCTATTTTGCTATCACCACGTCATCACCTGTGACTTTACGCAGCATCGGGAAGAGCTTCTCCTGCTCATCCTGAATACGATTCAGGATCAGTTCAAACATCTCCTCCGTCTCTCTGACAAAGACGACATGGTCCTTGATATACAGCTGTTTACATTTTTTACTTTTTCTATCACACCATACTTTCAGATACTCTGCAAAAACCCGTTTGATCTCCACACCACCCGACATGAATTTATTGGACATGTTTCTTACTTTCTGGTCAGGAGATGCAAGCAAGGTGCGATAAACAAATTTATCCTGTGTTTTCAGATGGTCTTCAACCTCTTTCACCAACTCGAAGAAGAGATCGCTGATCACCTGGGTATCATAGAGCGCCCGGTCTGACAGCAGAAAAGTCAACACGTTGGTCAGTTCGGTAATCTTGTCGTTCTGCTTGTTTACATCATCATAAGTGAGCATTTTGCCCCTCCATCAATCTACTGCCAGCTTTAGCCCGGAATCAAACGCTGTAGTTTACAGGGATTTTCAGTACATCGCTGTCTGTTTCTGGCAGTCAGCACTCTTTTCAACACTTCGTTGATATTTATCAACCATCAGGAAGTTGTGCCATTACCCTCTCAAAAACTGCATTTCCCAGTGAAAAATCACATATTCACCTACTTGTTCTCTGCCATTTTTGCCTGGACCCACAACTGTTCCAATCTCTCCAGATCAACGTCTCCGGTGGTCAGACCCTGCTCCCTGAGCTTTTGTTCAATAAATTGAAACCGCGTGACAAAACGCTCGCTCGAACCTTTTAATGCCGCCTCTGCATCGACATCGGCAAAGCGTGCGAGATTGACGACAGCAAACAGCAGGTCGCCAATCTCATCTGCTACCTGTTGCTGATCCCCCTCCTCCAGCGCCTCCTCGATTTCGGACAACTCTTCATGGCATTTCACCAGCGGTCCGGAAATATCAGGCCAGTCAAACCCCACCCGCGCCGCACGGCTCTGCAACTTTTCCGCATGCACCAGAGCCGGCAACGCCAGGGCAACTCCTGAAACTGCACTCTGCTGCGACTCCCGCTCGCGGGCTTTATGCTGTTCCCATGCCCTGCTCTGTTCGGCGACCGATGCAATCTTCTCATCAGCAAAGACATGCGGATGGCGCCGCTCCATCTTGTCGCAAATCGCGGTCACAACACCACTGAAATCAAACTCCCCGGCCTCTTCAGCCAGGCTCGCATGGAACACCACCTGAAACAGCAGATCTCCCAACTCACCTTTCAACTCCTGCATATCATTTCGCTGAATAGCATCGGCAACTTCATACGCCTCTTCCAGCGTATAGGGAGCAATGGTTTCAAATGTCTGTTCGATATCCCACGGACAGCCGCTCTCGGGGTCACGCAGCGCCGTCATGATTTGCAGGAGATTGTTGATATCGGTCATAGGAGTTACGCTGGAAATTCAGGAGTTTGCTGACATGCTTGGTAACTTCTCAATAACCCCGTGCATGACCACAATTCATAGGATGTGCTGAGTAAAACGAAGCGCATCGACTTGGCGTAAATATATTGATGCGCCTCGTACCTCGACACATCCTATGCAGGATCAAGCGCAAGGGATTATTGAGAAATCACCTTGTCAGATAAAAAGATTGACCGTTGATGTCTGCGCATTGTCCAGATAAGTCGCCGCACCAGCCCACTCGGTGATCCCATCAATGAAATCAGCCTTGTCCATACCAAACAAGTCCACCGTCATCTGACAGGCAATCATGTTGACCTCCGATTCCACACAGACATCCCGAAGGTCAGGGATCGAGGCAACACCACTATTTTTAATGGTCTGTTTCATCAGGCCGGTAGCCACGTTTTCGAAGCCGGGGATTCCAGCCATCACCAGATTGGGTATATTCCAATCGACATTTTTGAACCATTCAGGCCCGAAAGGCATTTTCATCGGCATCGCCGGGTTGCCAAGCGGACTGATCTTCGGATCAAGCTCCTTCTGCAGCAGGCTGAGACCGTAGAATGTGAAGAACAGTGTGACTTTCCACCCCAGTGCTGCCGCCGTTGAGGCAATGATGAAGGTCGGGTAGGCCCAGTCCAGCGTCCCCTTGGTCACCATGATCGAAAGTTCGGGAGTCTTGTTGTCTTCATGCTCCGTCAGCTTTTCCGAGAAACGCTGATCGAACCACGCATTCAGAACTTCGCTGCTCCCGGCAAGAAGTTCACTCTGTTGTAGAAGATCCTGTTCAGTCGCCATAATAAAGACTCCTGTGTTATGCCGAGTTACAAACCGACCAACTCCGCATGGGCACCCTGGTTTGTGACACGCTCCAGAATCTTGCGGGACGTGATAATGTCCGGATCGTATTCAACCAGTGTGAGATGCGGAGTCTTGTCGGGATTATGAATACTCACAACACCATCGAGTGCACGCAGACTCTCTTCAATCGTACCGCGCTGCTCACTGCTCAGGTTCTTGTCAATATGAAGGGTGACATCGACGAGTTGAATATTCATGACATACCTCCTGTCATCAAAAGAATGAATTCAGGAGACATGGATAAAAAACAATCGCCCGAATTCAGTGAGAATTGGTTTCTCTTTACTCTATTTAAACTATAGCCTATTTTTCACCAGGTGAGTCATGGACCCAACAAAAAAGCCGGGCAATGCCCGGCTTGTTGATCCGAATCAATTAATAATCGATCAGTTGTTCTCTATGAGAATAACTGGTATAGACACTATCTCATTGTTTATATGTTATTTTATGAATGA
>JADWMH010000149.1 GCA_015767355.1 Gammaproteobacteria bacterium | reverse complement strand
CCGTCATAGGTGACCGTAACTGTCTTCTGGTAATCGGTCAGTCCAAATGAAACCATCAACTCTCCCGTTTCACGCTGCACGCTGCCATCGACCACCATGCCGCCGATGCGGAAGGTGTGGTCTTTAGGCGCTTCGCCTGCGACAACCTGGGTCGGATCAAAGTAGTGATTGATGTTCTCATTCAAAGCCAGCAGTATCAGGCTGACCGCCACGACGACCCCGATCACCATGGCCGAAATCAGAATCAACCGCTGTTTACGCTTGGGATTCATACACTTTTCCTCTCTCGTCTCAAACGACGTGAAATACGACATAATTCGCGTCTGTGCCTGAGGATTGCTGACGCTGCAAGAGCGATCATCACCACTGCAGTCACGCCAACCGAACTCCAGACATAAAAGGCGTATCCGCCCATATGAAAAAACTCAGACATCACTCACCACCAACCAGTTCACGCACCCAGCGACTTTTTGTCTCGCGCGCCAGTATTTCACCGCGTGCGCTCAGCATCATCACGATAACGTAATAGAGTTTAAAAGCAATTGCCATTGATAATAGAGGCCACAACATTTCCGGGGCCATAGCCGGACCATCCAGTCTCATCACCGTCGTTCCCTGGTGCAGCGTGTTCCACCACACCACCGAGTAGTGAATAATCGGAATATTGACCACGCCGACCAGCGTCAGCACAGCAGTTGCCCGGCCGGCGCTCTGACGATCCTCCACCGCAGAGTGCAGCGCAATGATCCCCAGATAGATAAACAGCAGCAGCAACTCCGATGTCAGGCGCGCATCCCAGGTCCACCAGGTGCCCCACATCGGCTTGCCCCACAAAGAGCCTGTTACCAGCGCAATAAAGGCGAATGCAGCGCCAATTGGAGCGCTGCTGATGAGCACTACGTCAGCCATCTTCATGCGCCAAACCAGGTGTACCAGCGCAGCAGCGGCCATCACCATGTAGATGAACATCCCCATCCAGGCGGCTGGCACATGCACATAGATGATGCGAAAGCTGTCGCCCTGCTGATAATCGGCGGGCGCCAGCACCAGGCCGGCATAAAGGCCATAAACCAGGGTGATGACGAACAGCCCTGTCAACCACGGCAGCATCTTGCCGCTGACCCGGTAGAACCAGGGCGGAGAGCCCCACTTGTGAAACCATTTCATGAAACTATTCATATCAACTCAAACTGATACGTAATGCAGAAGCAGCAGCCACCGGCGCCAGCGAAAGCGCCATCGCCAGAAAAGCAGCAAGAATATAGAGCTGTCCGGCGACCGGAAGCCCGGAAGCCGCAGCATCCACAGCTGCGGCGCCGAAGATCAATACCGGCACATACAGCGGCAAAACCAGCAGCGACAATATCACACCGGCGCGGCGCAGTCCCACGGTTAATGCCACGCCTATAGCGCCGATGAGGCTCAGCACCGGCGTCCCCAGCAACAACGAAAGCATCAAGGTTCCCATGGCTGCTGGTTTCATTCCCAGCAGCATCGCCAGCAAAGGCGCGACCAGCAGCAGCGGCAGACCGGTGACCAGCCAGTGGGCGACCACCTTTGCCAGCACCATGACCGAGAGCGGCTGGGCGCTGAGCAGCAGTTGCTCGAGAGTGCCGTCCTCAAAATCCGAGCGAAAAATGCTGTCCAGCGTCAACAGCGCCGCCAGCAATGCAGCCACCCACACGACGCCGGCGGACATGCGTTCCAGCAGATTCGGTTCAGCGCCGACACCCAGCGGAAACAGCACGATCACCATCACAAAAAAGAGCAGCGGATTGGCGATCTCGGCGCGGCGACGCATCGCCAACCGCAGATCGCGTTTTAACAGCTCAATAAATGCTTGCCATACAGACATCGCCTACCCCTCCGATAGATTCAGGCGTTTGATGACGCCTGCTGAGAGATTGACCTGGTGGTGGGATGTCATCACCAGGGCTCCGGCGGCAGAGAGATGCCTGTCCATGAGAGTCTCGACCAGCTCGATGCCATGCACATCCAGCGAGGTGAATGGCTCGTCCAATACCCAAAGGCGGGCGTCGGTCACCAGCAGACGCGCCAGCGCAGCGCGACGTTTCTGCCCTGCTGAGAGATAGTGCACCGGAATATCTTCGAAACCGCCCAGTTTGACAGCTTCCAGCGCCTCTTCCACGCTGTATCTTCCCCTGCCGCTGAGTGTCTGCAACACACGCAAATTTTCCAAAGCAGTCAGCTCGCGCTTGATGCCGTCGAGATGACCTACATAGACCATGTGGCGATGAAAATCGACGGCGCACTCCTCGATGGGAACACCGCTCCAGCACACCTCGCCCTCATCCGGACGGCGCAGTCCACACAATATGCGCAGCAGTGTGGTCTTGCCGGTGCCATTGCGTCCTTCCAGGATCAGCGCTTCGCCGCCGGATACTTCGACAGAGAGATTCTCGAACAGGAGGCGATCATCACGGCTGCACTCGACTGAATCAGCCTGCAGATGAACTGTGGAGTTTGCTAAGTCGGTCACAGAGATGGAGAGGAATTAAATTGCTATAGAATTAAAGGCCTGACATTTTAACCTATTTTTCCTCTGAATAGCGATTGCCTGAAGATTTACAGGGTAAGTCCAGCAGAAATACTCTGATTGATTCTGTCGACGCCTTAACTTTTTTAGCTACGCGCTGGAACTACCTCAATGATCCCGTGCAATTCGAAAGGTTCATAGGATGTGCTGAGGCACGAAGCGCATCATGCATGATCGATGCGCTTCGCAAGCTCAACACATCCTATGCAGACCCAACTTTGCACGGGATCATTGAGAACTTACGCTTACCCTCCTAAACTTAATGCTATTTCTCTAAAATTATTCAACCCCCGCTTCAATGTTTTCGATAATCTCTTCTGCCAGATTTTCCGGATCAGGCAGGTTATCCAGATCGGCGAGTGACTTGTCCTTTAACCAGAATATATCGAGACTGGTTTTGTCCCTGGCCAGAATCTCCTTGTAGTCGTATTGACGCCATCTTCCTTGCGGGTTTGTTTCAGGCTTCCAGCTCTCTTTTCTGTCGTGCCGGTTTTGCGGGTTATAGCACGCGATGAATTCCTGCAGGTGCTCCAGGCGCATGGGTTTCTTTTTGAGGGTGTGATGGATATTGGTTCTGTAGTCATATATCCATACGGCTTTGGTCCAGGGCTCTTTTTGCGCTGGGCGATTGTCAAAGAACAGCACGTTTGCCTTTACGCCGTTGGCATAAAAGATACCGGTAGGCAACCTTAGAATGGTGTGGAGTTCTATCTGCTGCCTGGCTTTTAGCTCCGCACCCCGCTTCGTTATTTGGGTATCGATGGTGTAGATCTCATTGCCTACATTGACGCCATCGGCGACGGCCCTTTCGTGGTCGTAGTGACTCACCACATTCTGTTTGAAGAAGCCGTAGGTGCGGTTATCCGGTGTGGCGGTGAGGCCTATCAGATAGGCGTCGAAATAGTCCAGTAGCTGTTGCCACAGGTTGTAGATGGATCGGTGACACTCATCGATAATGATGAAGTCGAAAAACTCGATAGGCACCCTGGGATTGTAGACGACAGGTTTCGGCTCTTTGGGCCTGGTGAGTTGTTCTGCCGGATTCAGCTCTTCCAGGGCATCATCCAGCTCTTCACCCTTGAGTATGGAGTACATGCGCTGGATGGTGCTGATGCAGACCTGGGTGTCTTTAGGGACGCTGGAACTTTTTAATCTCTGTACCGCATAGAGTTCGGTGAACTTGCGGTTGTCGTCGCCGGGGTGAAAGAGAGCATCTCCTTCTCAGCCTGTTCGCCCAGGTTTTTGGTATCCACCAGGAACAGGATGCGCTTGCCCCTGGCGTGCTTGAGAATCCTGTACATGGTGGTGATGGCGGTATAGGTCTTGCCGGCGCCGGTGGCCATCTGGATCAGGGCTCTGGGTTTATCCAGTTTAAAAGACTCTTCCAGGTTGCTGATGGCGATTTCCTGGCAGTCGCGCAGTCCAAGCTCTTTTGCCGGGAGTTTGTCTGGATTGAGCGGTGGAATGGTATTCAGGCGCGTTCTGAGGGAGTCGCCCTGCTCCAGCCACTCTTTGAGGGTTTCAGGACGGTGAAAGGTGAATACCTCTCTGGAACGGGGCCTGGGATCACGACCATCGGTGAAACGGGTAATGACACCGGTGCTCTCATAGAGGAAGGAGAGTGACTCGATGTTGCTGACCCATTTAAGCCTGGCATTGGCATAGCCCTGGGTCTGCTCTTCAACCGTGGTGATATTTTCGCCTCTGCTTTCACGCTTGGCCTCGATAACGCCAACCGCTTTTTTGTCTACAAACAGCACATAGTCCGCCGGGCCTGCATCGGTCAGGTATTCCCGTATAGCCTGCCCCTGACCGTCATTCAGATCGATCCTGTTCTTGTCCTGAACGCTCCAGCCTGACGCTCTAAGGAGGTCGTCAATAGTGTCTCGTGCGATCTGTTCAGGGCTCTGATTTACCATTTTAGGTTGTAGATTGTTCTAGCTTGTAACTCCAGCCATAACCAGCGGCGCGTTTATTAGCGCCATCTGCGTTTACGGCTTTGATGGACTTATGCTGCCGATTCATGTTGTATGTCCCAACCCGGGAACACTAAAACTGCCGGATGGCATTGAAGCGCTCTTGCAAATACCTTTGCTCTCTCTACACCAAGTTGAATTCTGTCATTTTCTATAGCTGATATCGTGGATTGGGGGATATTGGTCAGCCCAGCCAACTCATTTTGACTCAGTTCCTGGAATTCACGAAGAATTTTTAAAGACTCGCCAACAGAAACCTCAATTTGCTTGTTTGCTTTAGTGTAATTATTCATACTATTTCCTCCGATAGTCGTGAGGAGTGACTCTCTCTACCTGGATATACAAATGCTCCTTCTCCACTTTATAAATAACTCTGTACTGCAAGTTAAGACATGAAGATCGGTAACCTTTCCATTTTCCAGACAATGATTCATCGTGCAATCCTTTAAGCTTTCGCAACCCTTGTGGCCCGGATAATGCTGCAATATCCTTCCACTTTTCATACCTCTTGAGTACATCATCTGAGGCTGAAGATAATTGCTTTGCAACACTGCGATGTTCGTATATTGTCCACATACCAGTTACAGTATATATACCATATTTGGTATGTCAATGTGTTTTAGCACAACATTCCAGGTTAGGAGTCTCTTAAAACAACTCTATCTGGCGATGATATGATAGGCGACCTGCCAAACACTTCAACTGAATTCAACATGTCAAATCAACGCATCGTGCTGGCGTCAAACAACGCCGGTAAAGTCCGTGAAATCAATCAATTGCTGGAACAATCCGGCATCGAGGTGCTGCCGCAGGCGCAATTCGATATCGAGGATGCGGTCGAG
>JADWMH010000148.1 GCA_015767355.1 Gammaproteobacteria bacterium | reverse complement strand
TGCTTGGCAATGGCGCGCACCATGCTTTCATTCAAATCGACATGTTTTATCTCAACATTGCTAACCTTGATGCCCCATGCATCAGTTTGCCGGTCAAGAATACTCCGCACATCCGCATTGAGACGTTCACGCTCAGCCAGCATTTCATCCAGCTCATGTTGTCCCAGAACGGAACGCAGGGTTGTCTGCGCCAGTTCACTGGTCGCCATGTAATAATTTTCGACCTGGATGATCGCCTTTTCGGGATCGATCACACGAAAGTAAACTACCGCATTCACTTTCACGGAGACATTATCGTGTGAGATGACATCCTGCGTGGGAACATCCATGACAATGGTGCGCAGATCCACCCTGACCATTTGTTGAACAAACGGAATGATAATGATGAAACCGGGGCCTTTGACTTTCCAGAATCGTCCCAGGGTGAAGACAACGCCACGTTGATATTCGCGCAGAATTCGGATCATGCCGGCCAGAAACACAACGACGAGTACAGATAGGATATAGGGGGTATATGCAATCATTTCTCTTCCTCCTGTGTTGAAGGCGCCGCTGCAGTATTCTGCAGTGGCTCGACCTTTAACGTTAAACCTTGTATGCCGGTGACCTTCACGTGTTGACCTTTTTGCAACCGCGCGTCACTCGATGCCAGCCAGTTTTCGCCGTGAATGATGACGCTGCCGTTGTGATCAAAATCATTGATTACGGTAGCCTCTCCACCAATCAGCTCTTCCATGCCGCTGACGACAGGACGACGGCGCGCTTTCATCGCCATACCAACGACAAAAAATAAGATGAATGCGCTGGCGAGTGCAAAGGCAATGATCACTGAAATATCAATACCAAACCCCGGTGCTTCTGTATCCATGAGGATAATAGATCCAATGACGAAGGCAATCACACCGCCGATGCCAAGCATGCCAAAACTGGGCGCAAAAGCTTCCGCGACCATCAAGGCCACGCCCAGCAGAATGAGGCCCATCCCCGCATAGTTGATTGGCAATAACTGGAATGCATACAGGGCAAGCAGCAAACAGATGGCGCCGACTGTACCCGGCACAATAGCGCCGGGATTGGAAAATTCGAAGATCAACCCATAGATGCCAATCAACATCAGAATAAAAGCGACATTGGGATTGGTGATCACACCGAGTAATCGACTGCGCCAGTCCGGATCAAGCCGGACAACTCCTAATCCGGTTGTATTTAGGATGCGTTTCTGACCCTGTACGACGACTTCCCTGTTATTGATTTGCTCTAAAAGATCGGAGATATCGATTGCAATCACATCAATGACATTGAGTTTTAATGCTTCACTGGCGGACAGACTGGCTGCTTCACGCACTGCTTTTTCCGCCCACTCCTGATTGCGGTCATGCAGCGCCGCCAGGCCGCGAATATAGGCGGATGCATCATTAATCACTTTTTGTTTCATGGTGTTATCGGAAATATCTAAAGAATCATTCAAGTCAGTAGGCTGTCTCTCATCATCTTTCTCTTTTGCAGCGGGAGGAGAAAAACCGCCAAGCTGCACCGGTGTCGCCGCGCCCAGGTTGGTGCCCGGCGCCATGGCGGCAATATGACTGGCGTAAAGAATATAGGTTCCGGCGCTGGCGGCGCGCGAGCCTGTTGGCGCCACATAACTTGCAACCGGGATAGAGGAGTTAGTGATCTGTTTAATGATGCCCCGCATGGCGGTATCCAGTCCACCTGGCGTATCCATACGAATAACGACCAACTCCGCCCGGGTCTCCTCAGCGGAAACAAGCGCCCGCTCAATATAATCCTCAGTTGCCGGCCCTATAGCCCCGTCAATACTCAATTGCAATACATGACGATCCGTACGATTTGCAGAAACCGTATTCAGCAGCAGGGCTGCAATGATGAATATAAGCAAACCAGCTATTTTCCCTGTGAGTTTTAGCATAAAGAAAATTCCTATAATTTCTTATTAAGTATAGCTGTAGTTCAGCAGATATGTGTTGATGATGATCCAGCCAGACACAGGGAACGCCTTGGGGGGTATACTCAATTTCTACTATCATGAAGTGGCTTGAAAGCGCATGACGGGAGAGACCGAACAACGCGAGGATCAGCCGGGCAGGGTCAGTGCCGAAGCCCTGCTTGAGCAGGTGCGCCAGCTGGCGCTGGAGCTGCATCCACAGCGCGGCCGTTCCCTGCGCGTGACGTTGGACAGTGCGCTGGACCGCGAGCTGGCATTCGACAGCCTGTCGCGGGTGGAGCTGCTGCTGCGCCTGGAACGCGCCTTTGGCGTCAGCTTGCCGGAACAGTTGCTGGTTGGCGCCGAGACGCCGCGTGATCTGTGGCGGGAAGTCCAGGCCGGCAAGGTATCAGGACGCCCCGCGCCTGCGGCGCATGCCCGTGCGGCGCCTCTGGACGAGCTTGCAGAGGTGCCGCACACTGCCACAACGCTGCCTGAGATGCTGGAGTGGCATCTCCGCAGCCATCCGCAGCGCCCGCATGTCTACCTGTACGGTGATCACGACGAACCCGAAACGATCACCTACGCGATGTTGGCCGAAGGGGCGCGGGCCATCGCCGCCGGACTGCAGGCACGGGGCCTGCTGCCGGGCCAGAGCGTAGCCATCATGCTGCCAACCGGTCGTGACTACCTGTTCAGTTTTTTCGGCATCCTGCTGGCCGGTGGCGTCCCGGTTCCCATCTACCCCCCGTTGCGTCCGTCGCAGCTCGAGGATCACCTGCGCCGTCATGCCGGGATTCTCGCCAATGCCCGGGGAGTTTTGCTGATCACGGTGGCGGAGGCGCAGCGGGTGGGACATCTGCTTCAGGGGCAGGTCGACAGCTTGCGCGAAGTGGTCACGCCTGAGCAACTGGCGACCACTGCGGAGGCCTTCAACAGCCGGCCGATCCGACCACAGGAGATTGCCTTCCTGCAATACACCTCGGGCAGCACCGGCCAGCCCAAGGGCGTTATTCTGACTCACGCCAACCTGCTGGCCAATATACGCGCTATGGGCGATGAGTTGCAGGCAGATTCCACCGATGTCTTCGTCAGCTGGCTGCCCCTCTACCACGACATGGGGCTGATCGGCGCCTGGCTGGGCAGTCTCTATTACGGTATACCGCTGGTGTTGATGTCGCCGCTGTCTTTTCTGATCCGGCCGGCGCGCTGGTTGTGGACCATCCACCGCCACCGCGCCACCCTCACTGCGGCCCCCAATTTCGCCTATGAACTGTGCCTGAGCAAGGTGCAAGAGAGTGATATCAAAGGGCTGGATCTGGGCAGCCTGCGGCTGGCCCTCAACGGTGCAGAACCGGTCAGCCCCAACACCGTGCGCCGCTTTAGCAAGCGTTTCTCCCCCTATGGCTTCCGCCCGCAGGCCATGGCGCCGGTCTACGGCCTGGCCGAAGCCGCGGTTGGCCTGGCCTTTCCGCCTTTGGACCGTGGGCCGCTCATCGATCGCATCGTACGCGAAACCTTCATCAGCCGCGGCAGGGCCGTCTCGGTAGCGGATCCGGATCAAGGAGCGCTGGAGTTTGTCGCCTGCGGCCAGCCGCTGCCCGGCTACCAGATCCGCATCGTCGATGCAGCCGGCCGCGAGCTGCCGGAGCGCGAGGAGGGACGGCTGGAATTCCAGGGGCCGTCGGCGACCAGCGGATACTTGCGCAACCCCGAGGCAAGCCGTCGCCTGTTTGACGGCTCCTGGCTGGACTCCGGTGATCTGGCCTATGTCGCCGAGGGGGATGTCTACCTGACCAGCCGGGTCAAGGACATCATCATCCGCGGCGGGCGCAACATCTACCCCTATGAGCTGGAGGAGGCCATCGGTGACATCACCGGCATCCGCAAGGGGTGTGTAGCGGTGTTCGGCAGCCATGATCCCGCTTCCGGCACCGAGCGGATGATCATCGTTGCCGAAACCCGCGAAGGGGAGAGAGCCACGCTGGAAGCGTTGCAGGCCCGGATCCGGGAGGAAGCCACCGATCTGCTGGGTATGCCGCCCGATGATGTGGTGCTTGGGCCGCCGCATACGGTGTTGAAAACATCCAGCGGCAAGATCCGCCGCGCCGCCATGCGCGAGCTATTCGAAACGGGGCGGATCGGTCAGCATCCGCACGCCGTATGGTGGCAGGTTATGCGACTCGCGCTGGCCTCATTACGGCCGAGCCTGCGCAGCGCTTGGCGGCGGTTCACTGATGCGGCTTATGCTGTTTACGCGCAGTTTATTTTCTGGCTTCTGGCTCCTCCCGTCTGGTTGCTGGTCATGATATTACCTTGCGCCTCCTGGCGGTGGGTGGCGATGCGCAGGGGAGCGAGGCTGCTATTCCGTCTTGGCCGTATTCCGTTGTCGGTAGAGGGGGTCGAACAATTGCCTCGGGAGCAGGCCTGCGTCATCGTTTCCAACCATGCCAGCTACCTGGACGGCGTGATGCTGGTGGCGGCCTTGCCTCTTGAGTTCTCTTTCGTGGCCAAAGCGGAGTTGCAGCACCAGTTTTTTCCGCGCCTGTTTCTACAGCGCATCGGCGCCCTGTTCGTGGAACGCTTCGACAAGCAGCGTGGCGTGACTGATTCACGACGCACCGTGCAGATGGTCCAGGCAGGTCGCTCGCTGGCATTTTTCCCCGAGGGCACCTTTACGCGCATGCCGGGACTGTTGCCGTTTCGTATGGGGGCCTTCGTTGCCTCTGCCGAGGCAGGTGCCCCGGTGGCGCCGGTTACGATCCGTGGAAACCGCTCGCTGCTTCGCGCCGATTCCCGATTTCCGCGCAGGGGAGGGATACGCGTCATTGTCGCGGCGCCGATTCGCCCGAAAGGCACGGACTGGGCTGCGGCGGTGAAACTGCGTGATGACGTCCGTGCCAGCATTTTGCAGCATCTGGGTGAACCGGATCTAGTTCAGACCCAGGCGCCGCCGCCAACCGTATAATAATCAACTCCTGAATTCATCAAACTACAGAAAGCCGGTTACATTATGTTCAAAAAAATCCTGGTGGCCATCTTTATTCTGACCTGGATTGTGCTGGCCATCGATCCGGTTGATCCCGGTGTATGGGCGCTGGAAAACATTCTGGTCGTCACGGTATTCCCCGTGGTGCTTTGGCTCGACAGGCAATACAACTTTAACAACTGGACCTATCTCAGTCTGACACTGTTTGTCATCTTGCATCTGTTTGGCGCACACATGACCTACAGCACAATGACTTATTTCAGCTGGTTTTCAGAGTGGTTCGGCTGGGAACGAAATTATTACGACCAGGTGATCCATTTACTCTTCGGTCTGATGATGTTCGTGCCGTTTTTTGAAATCTTTTATCACCAGGGTGTTTCCAGGAAATTAAGCTATCTGCTCGCGTTTTTATTCATCACCAGTGTCGGCGCCTGGTATGAACTCCTGGAATGGATCAGCATGGTGTTGTTTTGCAAGCAGCTGGAAGAGGTCTGTTTCGAGGCTATCACCCAGGG
>JADWMH010000147.1 GCA_015767355.1 Gammaproteobacteria bacterium | reverse complement strand
CAGCAGATTGCATTGGCCGAGCCGATGCTGATCAACCGCCTGATCTCACCCGGCAGCCATGTGACAGCGCTGAATATCGTGGTGGAGCTGCCCGGCGAGGATATGACCCGTGAGGTTCCGGAGGTTGTCGCCTCGGTGCGTGATCTCAAATCCTATATCACCGCCACCTATCCGGACATCGATATCTATCTGACCGGCCTGGTGATGATGAACAACGCCTTCCCTGAAGCCTCACAGTGGGATATGCAGCACCTCATGCCGCTGGCTCTGCTGTTGATCATGAGCATGGTGTTTTTACAATTGCGGGGTTTTGGCGGCACGCTCGGAACCATGCTGGTGACGATGTTTTCCATTCTCGGCGCCATGGGGCTTGCCGGTTGGATGGGGATTGCGCTGAGCCCGCCGGTGATGTCGGCGCCCGTGATCATCCTGACGCTGGGAGTGGCCGATTGCGTGCACATACTCACCAACTGGATGCAAGGGGTGCGCCACGGCGTCAATAAGCAGGATGCGATGGTTGAGAGCCTGCGCATCAATTTGATGCCGGTGTTTCTTACGTCGATCACCACGGTGGTAGGCTTTCTGACACTCAATTTCAGTGATGCGCCCCCTTTTCATGATCTCGGAAATATTTCAGTCTTCGGCGTGCTGCTTGCCTATGCACTTTCCATACTCTTCCTGCCGGCGCTGATGATGATATTGCCTCTGCGTGTCAGGGCAGGCAGCAGAAGCGGTACACACCTGATGGAGAACTTCTCCGAGTGGGTGATTCGCAATCAGAGAAAGCTGCTTCCCGGCATGGGTGCCGTCATTGTCTTGCTGGTTTTACTGGCCCCGTTCAATGTGGCGAATGACATCTACGTGCACTATTTTGATGACAAGATCGAATTTCGTCGTGACACTGACTTCGCCCTGGATAATCTCACAGGCATGTACTACATGGATTTCTCACTGGATTCCAGTGAGGAGAGCGGCATCTCCAGACCGGAATTCATACGCCAGGTTGAGCAATTTACTCAATGGCTGCGGCAGCAGGCCGAGGTGATTCATGTCAGTACGATCACGGACACATTCAAGCGCCTGAATAAGAATATGCATGGCGATGAACCCGGCTGGCATAAGCTTCCCGAACAGCGGGACCTGGCGGCGCAGTATCTGCTGCTGTATGAGATGTCGCTTCCCTACGGCCTTGATTTGAATAACCAGATTGATATCGAAAAGCGCGCCACCAGGGTTTCCGTCACTATGAAAACCATCTCATCGGTAGCGGTGCTGGATGTCGAGCAGCGTGTTCATTCGTGGATGCAAACCAATACGCCGGAGTTATTGACCTGGGGTTCCAGCCCTACGGTGATGTTTGCACATATCGGCATGAACAACATTCGCAGTATGATGATTGGCACTGCCGTGGCGCTGGTGGTGATCTCGTTTATTCTAATCATCGCATTGCGTTCACTGCGATACGGTCTGGTGAGCCTGGTTCCGAATCTGGCCCCTGCGGGAATGGCTTTTGGATTGTGGGCTCTCATCGATGGCGAAATCGGACTGTCGCTCTCTGTGGTCGCTGCAATGACCCTGGGAATCGTGGTTGATGACACCGTGCACTTCCTGAGTAAATATTTGCGTGCGCGGCGTGAACAGGGCTTGAATGCAGCGGATGCGGTGCGCTACTCTTTCAAAACCGTGGGGGTGGCCTTGTGGATCACCTCGCTGGCGTTGATTGCAGGGTTTCTGGTGCTGGCCACATCGAGCTTTGAACTGAATGCCGGCATGGGTGTGCTGACATCGATCATTCTCGCTTTTGCGCTGCTGGCGGATTTTCTGCTGCTTCCGCCGCTACTGATGAGGCTGGATGGGTGGCTGAATCCAACCGACTGAAAAAGGGTTTTAATAAAAATTTTTGGAGAGACGAAATGAAAAAACATGTGGCAATATTCCTTTCCGTTTTGCTGAGCACTGGCGCAGCAATTGCCGAGACAGCCCAACAGAAAGGGTTGCGCATTGCGACGGAGGCGGATGTCAGAGACTCAGGTTGGGGCGACACAACTGCCGACATGGTGATGACTCTGCGCAACAGAGCAGGCAAGACCAGCAGCCGCACCATCCGTACAAAAACGCTCGAAGGGCGGAGTGACGGTGACAAGGCGTTGTCACTTTTTGACACGCCTGCAGATGTCAAGGGGACGGCCATGCTGACCTTTTCACACGGTCTCAAGCCGGATGACCAGTGGCTCTATCTGCCTGCGCTGAAACGCGTCAAGCGCATCTCGTCAAAGAACAAGTCAGGGCCATTCATGGGCAGTGAGTTTGCCTTTGAGGATCTGGGGTCGCAGGAGATCGAGAAATATACCTATAAATACCTCGGCGATGAGCCCTGTGGAAAAGGGTGGAAGTGTCACAAAATCGAGCGTATTCCCGCCTATAAATATTCCGGATATACGAAACAGACTGCCTGGATCGATACCAAAGAGATGCGTCCGGTCAAGGTTGAGTTTTTTGACCGCAAGAGAGGCAAGTTGAAGACGCTGACGTGGAAAGGGTATCGGCAGTATATCGGGCGCTACTGGCGCGCCAGTGAGATGTTCATGCAAAACCATCAGACTGGCAAGTCTACCCGTCTTCAGTGGAAGGATTACAAATTCAAAACCGGACTCAGCAGCAGGGACTTCAATAAAAACAGTCTGGCGCGCCTGAGATAGGTAACAGGGTTGAGCCATGCCTAAAATCTTCCCGCCGCTCATAGCGGCCATCATCGCCGTCTGCATGTGGCTGCTGCAGCGTTATTTGCCGGTGATGGAGTTGATGCCTGTTGAGTGGAGGGGAGTTGGCCTGCTCTTTGTTGCGATAGCACTGGTGATTGATTTGTGGTCGCTGTTTCTGTTTATCCGCGCCCGAACCACCTTCCACCCTCTCAAATTGGATGACACATCGTCACTGGTGACATCCGGAATGTATCGGTTTACGCGAAACCCGATGTATCTGGGATTACTGCTGCTTCTCACTGGCGTGGCGATCTGGCTGGGCGGTTTGACTCCTTTTCTGATGCTGCCATTGTTTGTGTGGATCATTAGCAACCATCAGATCATTCACGAGGAGCGCATCCTCGAAGAGAAATTTGAACAGCACTATCTTGAGTACAAGCAGAAGGTCCGGCGCTGGTTGTAGATATCTTGACCACGGAATGTTAATACAGCATGCTCCATAGGATGTGTTGAGAACCAAACGAAACAGCGATATGAAAAAAATCATCATTACAGCGATCGTATTCTCAACTCTGCTGAGTCGTCCCGCCGTTGCCGAATGGTCTGGAAATGTCGCCGTTGAACTGCGTGGTTTTTTCTCGCAGGGCGCGTGGCCGGGGCAGGGCGATGGCGGGGTCTCTGTCAGCGCCCAGCCTGAGTTCCGTCATCAGTGGAATGATGGAAACTTTGGAGTGACATTCATCCCTTTCGCTCGTCTCGACAGCATGGATGATGAGCGCTCGCATGCAGATATTCGTGAACTTGATTTTTTGTGGGTCAAAGGTGACTGGGAATTCAGAGCTGGCATCAGCAAGGTTTTCTGGGGAGTTACCGAGACCCAGCATCTGGTGGATATCATCAACCAGACAGACGTGCTGGAAGATATCGACCACGAGGATAAGCTGGGACAGCCGATGCTGCGCATCACCCGCACCATCGGCAATGGCGGCATCGATCTGTTCCTGATGCCATGGTTTCGCGAGCGCTCTTTCCCGGGTGTTGATGGCCGCTTCAGGCCGCCGCTGGTGATCGACAAGGATCTCTCTCTCTATGAATCAGACGATGAAGAGCATCATCTCGACTGGTCGATCCGCTGGAACCAGAGCATCGACAATCTCGATTTTGCGCTCTCATGGTTTCAGGGAACATCCAGGGAGCCCCTGCTGCTGTTCGCTGGCGATGCGCTGGCCCCCTTCTATTTCCAACTGAAGCAGGCTGGCCTGGAGCTGCAATACACAGGCGAGGCGTGGTTGTGGAAGCTGGAGGCAGTGCATCGCGAGACAACGGCCGAGGACTACAACGCATTCGTCGGCGGTTTTGAATACACCTTCGTCGGCATCAATGAGAGCGCTGCAGACCTCGGAGTCCTGCTCGAGTACAACTATGACTCCCGCGACCATCTGGCGCTGACCGTTTTCGAAAATGACATTTTTGCAGGGATGCGCCTGGCGCTTAATGACCCGCAGAGCTCCGAACTGCTGGCCGGTGTTATGTATGATCTTGATTTCAACAGTAAGAGCTTCCGCCTTGAAGCGAGCCGCCGCCTCGGCGAGAGTTATAAACTGGGAGTTGAAGCGCACCTGTTCTGGGATGTCGACCCGCTTGATCCAATGTACGCTTTTCGCAAGGATGACTTTGTGCAGATCACGCTGGCCAGCTATTTCTAGAACACTGGCCCATAGAAACACTGGCCCAGTTCCCCGTTGATCACCGGTATGGTTTCAGAGTCTCCCCCGGCGAATCAATCTCCCTCACTCTCTCCCTCCCGGCGAGGCTGAATATCCGCTTCAATCAGCCCTGAACCAGGCGGCGTAAAGCGCAGGCAGGAACAGTAAGGTCAGCAGTGTTGCGACCAGCAGGCCGCCCATAATGGCCATGGCCATGGGACCCCAGAAAGTGCTGAATGTCAGGGGTATCATTGCCAGTACGGCTGCCGCTGCCGTTAGTGCAATGGGGCGCATGCGCCTTATGGTTGCTTCAATAATCGCTGTTTTCAATGCAGCCCCCGCACTCCTGTCTTTTTCAATCTGATCCACCAGTATCAGGGAGTTGCGCATAATCATACCGAACAGGGCAATCACACCCAGGTTGGCTACGAAACCAAAGGGCGCATTAAAGGCGATCAATGCCGCGACGACTCCAATCAACCCCAACGGCGCAGTGAGAATGACCAGGATCGTGCGTTGAAAACTTTGCAGCTGAATCATCAACAGTGTAAAAACAGCCAGTACAACGACAGGCATGACCGCTGCAATGGATGCTTCACCTTTGCCGCTCTCTTCGACCGCACCTCCTGTCTCTATACGGTAACCCTGTGGTAATTGATCCCGTATGGGTTGCAGCAGGGGGGTGATTTGACTGGTCACTTCGTGAGCCTGAATATCTCCCTGCAGATCCGCTTTCACGGTAATCGCAGGCAGCAGGTTTCTCCTCCAGATCAATCCCTCCTCCAGTCCAAAGGAAAATTTGACCAATTGACTCAAAGAGACAAAAGAACCGCTATGGGTAGGGATGCGGATATCCCTGAGATTCCCCAGCCCAAGGCGTTCACTTTTTTCAGCACGCGCCAGCACCTCTATCAAACGGTTGTTTTCCCGAAACCGGGTAATGCTGTATCCGCTCAGAATAGAATTCATCACCAAAGCCAACTCCTCCGAGCTGATCCCCAACACCCTTGCCTTGTCCTGATCGATCTCAAGTCTGACGACTTTGGATAACTCATTCCAGTCAAAATGTACATTGCCAGTA
>JADWMH010000146.1 GCA_015767355.1 Gammaproteobacteria bacterium | reverse complement strand
TCAGTCGATGATAAGCAATGCCAACTGGCTCTCTTTTATGCACGCCGGAGGTTATCAGCGTGACGAGTGGTGGAGCGAGGAGGGAGGCAGCTGGCGTCAGCAGCATCAACCCCGGGCGCCGCATCACTGGCGCATGGATGCCAATGATCAGTGGTACATCATTGGACAAAACGGTTGCAGTGATATCTCTCCAACCGATCCGGTTTACGGCATATCCCTGTATGAAGCGGAGGCATTCTGCAGCTGGATTACAGGCCATGAGGGGTTTGATGGAGCCGCGATCCAGCACGAATACCAGTGGGAGCTTGCGGCTCGTCAGGGACTTATTGAGCAGACCGGTCGTGTCAGGGAGTGGTGCTGGAATGCATTCGAGCCCTATGCGGGTTACGAACGCCCGGATATTCCACTGCTTACAACCACTTTTCCTGACAATCATGTTGCCGTGCGCGGCGCCACGCTGCATACGCAGCCCTCTCTGCGCCGCGCCAGTTATCGTGACAGCGCCGCTCCCGGTGAGCGGCATCATCTTATTGGTTTACGACTTGTCTTTCCGGCGCTTCCCGAGGTGTGGCATAAATGAAACCCGAGGTATGACTTAAATGAAAATCGTCTCTTTCAATGTAAATGGTCTGCGGGCGCGTCCGCATCAACTCGAAAAATTGCGTGACACCCTCGACCCTGACATCATCGGCCTGCAGGAGATCAAGGTGCAGGATCCTGATTTCCCGCTGCAGATGGTGCAGGAGATTGGCTATCATGCCGAATACTTCGGCCAGAAGGGACACTATGGTGTCGCATTGCTCTCAAAAAAGGAGCCTGTGAGTGTCTCACGCGGCTATGCAACCGACGAGGAGGATGCACAGCGCCGGCTGATCACGGCGACCTATGAGAGTGACAATGGCAACCGGGTGACTGTGATCAATGGTTACTTCCCCCAGGGCGAGAGCCGCACGCATGATACCAAGTTCCCCAACAAACGCCGTTTCTACGAAGATTTAATGGTCCATTTGCAGGATTTTAGCCCGGATGAAAACCTGGTCGTCATGGGTGATGTCAATATCGCCCGTCTCGACCGGGATATCGGCATTGGCCCGGATAATGCCAAACGCTGGCTGCGCACCGGAAAATGCAGTTTCCTGCCCGAAGAGCGTGAATGGATGGAGCGTCTCATGGAGTGGGGGCTGCTGGACACCTTTCGTGACATCCATCCTGATGTCGACGACCGTTTCAGCTGGTTCGACTATCGCAGCAGGGGCTTTGACCGTGAACCCAGGAGAGGACTGCGGATTGATTTAATACTTGCAACCAAAGCGCTGCAGAAGAGACTGCTCGGCGCCGGGATTGATTACGACATTCGCGCCATGCAGAAACCCTCGGATCATTGTCCGATCTGGGCCGAGTTTGAGCTATAGCCTGAAAATAATTTTGAATGACACCCGCGTCATCGCGTCAGTTGGACATGGAGAATGAATCCCTTTATGATTGCGTCGTGTATTTAACAGCACGACCCAACCACCAGTTCAGGAGTCATCATCAATGAAAGTTTCACTTATCAAATTTATCTCACTATCCCTGCTGGTTCTCCTTGTTGCAGGCTGCACATCACAGCAAGTCGCCGAGCCAGAAGTCATCAAACCGGAACAAGTCAAATTTTATACGAATGCCCCCGGTGACTATATTGTAAAGGGGAATGTTACAGCTACCAGCAAACCTAAAATGACCGCACAGGAAATCGAGGATTACCTGGTTCATCAGGCCCGTCTTCAGGCTGCCAGCATGGGCGCCAATGGTGTGCTTATTCTTGGCTATACCGGTAAGGGAGCTTCAGAAACCGTTGATGTCTATCGCAACGGTCGTTATATCCCTGTCCCGGCTCACACCAAGACGGTGAATGCCCAGGCGATTTACGTCCGCAGGAAAACTAATCCGTAGATAGAGCCACCCTGCAAAACTCCTCGCAAGACAACACCATGTAGGATGTTGCTGAGGAAGCGCATCTGTCGAGTGTAAATCCGCGATTGATGCGCTTCGCCTACAGGGACGTAGGTGAGGGGCGTGAGCAGGACGCGGAAGCTTCGCAAGCTCAGCAGCATCCTACGCAGTCTAGAACAATGCACGGGATTATTGAGCAGTTACGGCTTACAGCCAGCGCACCAGATAATAGATGCGCAAACCTTCTGATGAAACTGACGGCCCATAGACTAAAGCGGCGCCTGATTTCTCCACTCCCTCGGTGCGTGACAGCGCCTCATCTTCATCGGCAACCGTGGTGACACAGCCTTCGGGAAATCGCTTGCGGTTTTTTCGCGGGTTTTGAATGACTGCGAAACTCTCCTGCTGGATGCCTGAATTAGGATCAACAGGAAAGTGCGTCATGCAGGTTCCTTGACAATTTTTTTCAGCGTATCGACATCTGCCCTGGCGCGGTCAGAGCCAAGCAATTCAATTTCACCATCGCGGCGCAGCCCTGCAATGGTGCGGCTGACAGTTTCAGTGGTCAGGGAGAGCATGTTTCCTATATCTTCCCTGCCAGGCATAAAAAACTCCTCGTCGGGGCAGTTTTCAGAGAGCCAGATCAGCAGTCGAATGACGCGATAGCGGGAGGGCCCGGTCGAGAGCCTGGTCAGCCAGGTGTCGGACGTCGTCAGTGCATGCTGCCATTTATTCAACAGATTTGCGTGGAGTTCAGGGATTTTTTGAGAAAGATTCAGTACGATATCAGCAGGAATTTTGCACACACTGACTTTTGTCATCGCAATGGCGTCATGCTGGTATTCACCTGCGGTGACTGCCTCTATCCCGGCTAGATCGCCTCTTCTCAAGAGCCTGACGATGCGCTGTTCACCGGTCGGTAAATATTGCACCAGCTTCAAGGCGCCATCGTGCAGGGTGTAGATATAGTCAGCCTTCTCATTGAACTCATACAGCTTGCTTCCTTTTTCGATCACCTCGTATTGGATTGGAGAGTGCATCTGCAGAAGATCTTCCGGTTTGACATTCGCAAACAGCGCAATTTCACGCGTGGGACACAAGTTGCACTCTTCGAAAGCCAGAAATTCCTTGTTGCATTCAGCACCGATCATAATATTCCCCGCCTGGTATGGAGATAAAGTGACTTGATTTATATCAAATCATCATATTCCAGTATATTAGCATATACTTAAATTAATACAATGCCACAAGCAGGAAATATAATTCATTCTATCGCTCACAGGTATAGGCGAATCTATGTGTAACTATAGGGGTATTCCATGATTGCGGCATCTGCTTGAGGTTGTACTATCCATTGTCAGTGCAACTGACTGCGACTATTACCCAGAGGAATTCTCATGTTGAAACAACTCGTTATCATCGTCTCTGCTCTCACGATCTCACCAATCGCTGTCTCGGCAGGGACTTCGGAAAAGGGGCCGCCGCTGGCCGCAGAGTACCAGGCTGACAGGATCACGGATGCTGTCTATGTTATCCATGGTCCGGTCGATGATCCCAATGTGGAAAACCAGGGATTTATGAATAACCCTGCTTTTGTGCTGACCGATGCCGGTGTCGTGGTTATTGATCCCGGCAACAGTGTTCAGAGCGGCGAGATGGTGATTCAAAAAATCAGGGGGGTTACCGACAAGCCTGTAGTGGCGGCATTCTCGTCACATATTCATGGAGACCACTGGCTGGGGAACCAGGCGATCAGAGAGGCCTGGCCGGATGCGAAACTTTATGCGCATCCAAATCTGATCAGCGGCGTGGAGGCAGGCGAGGGGCAGGCCTGGATCGATTTGATGCTGCGTCTGACCGAAGGGGCAACCCGTGGAACCACTGTAGTTGCAGCTGATATCCCCATCAATGACGGCGACAGCATCAGCATCGGCGGAAAAACCTTTGCCATTCATCATACGGCTAAAGCGCATACCACCAGTGACATTATGGTGCATGTGGTCGAGGATGATGTCCTGTTCCTCGGTGACAATGCGATGAATGCACGCCTCGGCCGCATCGATGGTGGAAGCTTCAAGGGGCTGCAGACAGCCCTGACAAGGGCGATCGGGATCAACGGCAAGCACTATGTGCCCGGTCATGGACACACTGGCGGGAAGGAGGTCGCCGAAAATTTCCTGCTGCTGGTATCGACAATTTTCGAAGTCGTGAAAAAAGAGTATGAAAATGATCTCGCCGATTATGAAATCAAACCCATCGTCGTCAAGCAGCTTGATCAATGGAAGGATTGGCAGGGATTTGACCATGGTATCGGCAAATTTGTCAGCCTGGCGTACATCGAAGTTGAAGAGGATGCTTTCTGATGTAGAATCAAGCCTGCGGGATATTGAGTAATTACGATGTTTCTTTGGAGGACTGTTTTTACTTGCAATTTCGAGGAAAGTCTTTACAATTCTCGCTCTTGTGGGTTCGCCTGTTGGTGAATTCTACTCCTTGCTTCACTGCATACCGCAGGAGGCATTTTTATCCATAAGGAACAAACTATGCGTCATTATGAAATCGTGTTTCTGGTCCATCCCGACCAGAGCGACCAGGTAACCTCGATGATAGAGCGTTATCGCGGCATCATCGAAGGGAAAGAGGGCAAGATCCATCGTCTCGAAGATTGGGGCCGTCGTCAACTTGCCTATCCCATCAACAAGAATCACAAGGCGCACTATGTTCTGATGAACATCGAGTGCGGCAACGAGGCTCTTACCGAGCTTGAGAGTTCTTTCCGCTTCAATGATGCAGTTCTGCGTCATATGACAATCCGTCGCAATGAAGCCATCACCGATGACTCAAAACTGGTGAAGAGAGATGAGCGTGAAACAGAGGCTCCTGCAAAGGCGCCACAGCCTGCTGCCCCGGCCGCCACAAGCAAAGTAGAGGAGTAAGAGATGTCACGTTATTTCCGTCGTAGAAGATACTGTCGTTTTACTGCCGAAGGCATCACTGAGATCGATTACAAAGATCTTGATATGCTGAAGCAGAATGTCAGTGAAAATGGCAAAATTGTCCCCAGTCGCATTACAGGTACAAAAGCCAAATATCAGCGTCAGCTGTCAACAGCGATCAAACGCGCCAGATTCCTCGCGCTGCTGCCATACACCGATCAGCATTGATTCAGGGAGAGCAAGATGCAAATTATATTGTTGGAAAAAATTGCAAATCTGGGTGACCTTGGCGATCAGGTCAATGTAAAAGCCGGTTATGGCCGTAACTACCTCATCCCGGGTGGTCACGCCTTGCCGGCGACACAAGCCAATGTTGCTGATTTCGAATCCCGACGTGCAGAACTCGAATTGGCTGCATCTGACAAACTCACTGTCGCCGAAGCACGCAAGACAGGCATTGACGGCGTCACTGTTACTATATCGCGTAAAGCAGGTGAAGAGGGCAAGCTGTTTGGATCTGTCGGAACCTCTGATATTGCAGAGGCACTTGCTGCTGTAGGTAATGAAATCGACCGCTCCGAGATCCGTTTGCCGGAGGGTGCTTTTCGCGCCATCGGTGACTATG
>JADWMH010000145.1 GCA_015767355.1 Gammaproteobacteria bacterium | reverse complement strand
ACTGATGCGACGTAATGAGAAATTTTCACGGTGTTTCTCCTTCTGTGTTTTGGTCTGAGATGATGCGCGATTTGTAATTTAAGAATACCAATTCCCCAGCAAATTAGTCAAGATATATCCGGGGCCTGTCAGATAATGGCGCCGTTGTGAGGGGATGCCAATTTTGGCATCCTTCAAATCCCTCAAAAGTACTTTACAGATTTACATGTCATTCCGAGGGAAGTGAGGTGCGAACGACGAGGAATCTTATAGTAGAGAGCACCAGGATCTCTCCTACGTCGAGATGACAAACTGTAAACCGGGATAATGAAGTATGCCCCAATTTAAGTCAGACTTCTAGCTCATTAGAAGCACCCTGAATCCTGATTTATGGTTTAATGCGCGTCATGTATCAGCCCTATGAATATTTTCTTGGTTTCCGCTATACGCGGGCCAGGCACAAGGATCACTTCATCTCCTTCATCTCTCTTGCTTCCATGGTCGGCATCATGATCGGCGTGATGGCTCTGATCGTGGTGCTGTCAGTGATGAACGGATTTCATAAAGAGATTCGTGAGCGCATCCTCGGCATGGTCTCTCATGCGACCATCACTTCGACCGAGGGTGGTCTGCAGAACTGGGCGGAGGCAATGGAGCTAGCAAAACAGCATCCTGATGTGGTCGCAGCCGCTCCCTATGTCGAGTCCCAGGTGATGCTGGTGAATGGGCAGCTTGTCTCCGGCGCCATGATACGCGGCATTGATCCGCAGCAGGAATCAGCTGTTGCGAATGTCGGCGAGCACATGAACAGCGGCTCGCTGGATGACCTCAAGGCAAAGAGTTATAACATCGTACTGGGTGTGGAGCTCGCCCGTAATCTTGGCGTTGCCGTCGGTGAAAAGGTCACGGTGATTACCCCCCATGCAATGATTACCCCGGTGGGCACCATGCCGCGTCTCAAACGCTTTACGGTTTCAGGTATTTTTGAGGTCGGTATGGGGGATTTTGACACCGGGGTGGCGCTGGCGCACATGCGTGATGTGGCTAAATTGAACCGTCTCGGTGACGCGGTAACCGGTGTGCGTCTCAAAGTTAAAGATCTCTATGATGCGCAGCGCATCTCCTATGAACTGGCGAACCAGATGAAGGATTATTACTATGTCAGGGACTGGTCGAGTTATCGCCGCAACTTTTTTGAAGCGCTGGCCACAGAGAAGCGCATGATGGGTTTTATTCTCTTTCTGATCGTGCTGGTGGCGGCATTCTCCGTCATTATTGCAATGATCATGGTGGTGACTGAAAAACAGAGCGACATCGCCATCCTGCGCACTCTGGGGGCCTCTTCCGGCAGCATCATGAAGATTTTCCTGGTGCAGGGAACCACCATCGGCACCTTCGGCGTGCTGCTGGGGGTCATTTCAGGCATCCTGCTAGCAGTTAATGTTGAAACCATTGTGTCAGCACTGGAGTCTGCTCTGGGTTTTCAGGCTATCAATCCCGACCTCTACTACATCAGCAGACTGCCCTCCGACGTTCACTGGCAGGATGTCACGCTGATCGCCTCCTTTGCCTTCGTGATCACCATACTGTTTGCGCTTTTTCCGGCATGGCGGGCATCAAAAGTGCAGCCTGCGGAGGCATTGCGTTATGAGTGATGCAAACAGTGACATCATCCTCTCATGCCGTGACCTGGTGCGTACATTCTCGGACGGGGAGCTCTCTGTCGAGGTGCTCAAGGGCGTCTCTCTGGATGTCAGAAAAGGGGAGAGCCTGTCGATCATCGGCAGCTCCGGATCGGGCAAGAGCACCCTGCTGCACTGCCTTGGCGGTCTCGACCAGCCGACCTCCGGCGAGGTGACGCTTGCAGGCGAGAATCTCTTCACCATCAGGGAGCGAGTGCGCAACCGCTTGAGAAACCGTTCACTGGGATTCGTCTATCAGTTTCACCACCTTCTTCAGGAATTGACAGCACTGGAGAATGTGGCCATGCCGCTGTTGATCCGCGGTGTCGATAAACACCAGGCTGCGGAAAAAGCGCAATATTGGCTGCATGCGATCGAGATGGATCACCGCGCCGGGCATCGGCCGTCACAGCTCTCCGGAGGGGAGCGCCAGCGTGTGGCGCTTGCCCGCGCGCTGGCAGGCGAACCGCAATGCGTACTTGCCGACGAGCCGACCGGCAACCTGGACCGAAAAAACGCCGACAGAATCTACGAGCTGATGCTGAAGCTGACCCATGATCTGGGAACCGCATTTGTCGTCGTTACCCACGACCAGCGTCTGACGGAACGCATGGAGAGGGTCGTTACCCTGAAAAATGGGGTGTTGGAGCAGTAGCCCATAGGATGTGTCGAGGTACGAAGCGCATCAAGCGTGACTGATGCGCTTCGCTACCGCTCAACACATCCTATGTAACGATTGTTTTATGCAAATGCTAAATCATAGGATGTGTCGAGGAACGAGGCGCATCAATATGGCATTTAATCGATGCGCTTCGCTACCGCTCAACACATCCTATGTAACGATTGTTTCATGCAAATGCTAAATCATAGGATGTGTCGAGGAACGAGGCGCATCAATACAGCATTTGATCGATGCGCTTCATATTACTGCCTGCTACTTCGTCAACCGATCCAGCCTCAACCGCTGCCTCTCGTCAAACAGGCGTTTCGAACCACTCCAGATGGCTGCCATACTGCCAAGCCCTGTGCCGGAAGCGATCAGAAACATGATCAGCAGCTGATACTTGGCTGCCTCCAGCGGAGGGCTTCCAGCCAGAATCTGTCCGGTCATCATTCCCGGCAGGCTGACGATGCCGGCCGCCGCCATGCTGTTGATGATTGGAATCAGCCCTGAGCGCAGCGCATCGCGGCGGATGCTGCTGATTGCCTCCTGAGCATCATATCCCAGTAGCAGCTGCGCCTCTATCTGCTGCCGTTTGTCCCATGCCGTACGCGTGAGGTTATCGAGACTCAGGGCGATGCCTGTCATGGTGTTCCCAAGCAGCATGCCGAGCAGTGGAATCGCGTACTGGGGCGTATACCAGGGGGCGGGCTGCAGAATGACCCACAGGGTGATCAGCGCAACGCTGAAAGAGGAGAGAAACATCGACAGGGCGCCGATGCCGTATCCCCACAGGCCGGTAAAGCGTCGTTGCTGGCGGGACATCACCTCATAACCGGCTACCGACAGCATCAGCAGCGCCAGCAGCCCGATGAACAGAGGGTTTGACTGCGCAAACAGCAATTTCAGCACAAATCCAATCAGGATCAACTGCACCGCGCTGCGCAGTGCGGCGATCAGCAGCTGCCGCTCTACTCCAAGCCGCAAGCGCCACGAAAGCAGCGCCAGCAATAGCACCAGCGATGCGGCAAGAGCCAAATCGAAGGGTGTCAGGGTGATCAGCGTCATGTTTGAACCACCTGCTTGCCGTGGATTTCTAAATGGCGCATGCCGACGCGCTGGCGCTGTTCGGGATCATGGGTGACCCATAGAATAGGAGCGCTGCTGTGCTGCTGATACTTGAGTATCCACTCTTCAACCAGCAGCGTGTGGTGTGGATCGAGATTGGCAGTTGGCTCATCCAAAAGCAAAATTTGTGGTTGCTGCTGCAGCATTCTCAATACGGCGAGCCGCTGGCGTTCGCCGCTGGAGAGATGCGCGACAGGAGAGTGCAGAATCGTCTGCGCCAATCCAAGCGCATCCAGCTGTGGCGTTCCAGAAAAATGCTGTCCGGCAAGCTCTTCCCACCAGGAGCTCTCGGCGGGCAGATAGCCGACTTTGCGTCTCCATTGCGGAGCAGGCATCTCATCAGCAGCAGTAGCTCCAAGCCATGCACTGCCGTTGTGCTGATCCAGGTCGGCTATCGCTCTCAGCAGCTGGCTTTTACCGCTGCCTGAAGGACCTGAAAGCGTCACCGTCTCGCCTTCATCGATCACCAGGTCAAGTGGATCGAGGATCAGAGGAGAAAACTGTTCGAGTCTGAGTTGCGGCATTAGTAGGCATAAAACTGTAGTTGTGGTCACTGGGGTGTCAATAATCATCGGTGCTCGACTTTGCATAGGATGTGTCGAGGAACGAGGCGCATCAATACGGCATTTAATCGATGCGCTTCGCTACCGCTCAACACATCCTATGAAATATTGTCATACAGGGAGTTATCCACCCGTTTTTTTAAAAACAAGATCCCAAACCCCATGTCCCAGGCGTTGTCCGCGCTGCTCGAATTTGGTCAGCGGGCGTTCATCAGGACGTTCACAGAAGTTGTCGGGACCGGCAATATTCTCAAATTGGGCAGATTGCGACACAACTTGCATCATCTGCCTGGCGTAATCCTCCCAGTCGGTGGCAGCATGGAAGATGCCCCCCTTGCTGATCAGGCGAGCCATCTGCTGCATGAAGGCAGGCTGTAAAATACGGCGCTTGCGGTGCTTTTTCTTGTGCCAGGGATCGGGGAAAAAGAGCATCACGCCTGCAAGTGAATTATCCGGCATCGCTTGCAGAATTTCGGCTGCATCATGGCGGATAACACGCACGTTGCTCAGTTCGAACTCTTCGATTTTCAGCAGCAGATGCCCGACTCCGGGGCGATGAACCTCTATGCCGACATAGTTGATGTGCGGAGCGTTCTGCGCATAGTGGGCAAGCGACTCACCGTTTCCAAAACCAATCTCGACAACAAGCGGGTGATCGTTGTCAAACAGATCCCGCAGATCTAAATGCTGCCCATCAACAAAATCGACGCCCCACAGAGGCCACAGCCGTTCAAATGCATTGTCCTGCCCCGGCGTTAGCCGTCCCTGGCGCAGGACATAGCTGCGAATCGGGCGGTGTTGTTTCTGCTGTTCTGACATGCAGCGCATTTTATCACCGGAGCAACGACAGTGCCGGGCAAATAGTGTGGAGATAAGGTGGCGTCTCAAAAAAACCGTGTAAATGCTGTCATTGCGAAGGAGCCTAAGCGACTGCGGCAATCTCGCTGTTTAATTGACAATTAGTACTATTGTAGTATCATATTTTTATGCCAAAGGAAATACGTGAGTTAATCTCTATGCTAGAAAAATCCGGTTTCACTAATAGAGGTGGAAAAGGTAGTCACCGAAATTTTCTTCATCCTTCTGGCGTAAAAGTAACTATTTCTGGAAAACTTGGTAGCGATGCTCTCAAATACCAAGAGAAGGAAGTTAAGTCACGAATTGCAGAGGTTAATAAATGAAAATCGCAGACCAATATATAAAGCTGGTAGAGTGGTCAGAAGAGGATCAATGCTATGTGGGTTCATCCCCGGGATTTATTGGCCCCTGCTGTCATGGTAAAGATGAAACCAAGGTTTATAAACAACTTTGTGGCATTGTCGAAGAGTGGGTAGACATTCATCAACAAGAAGGTATTCCCTTACCTGAGTCATTTGCTGGTAAATCATTCTCAGGAAAATTTGTTATCCGGGTAGGTAGAGATTTACATAAAGCGCTTGCTATTAAAGCAGTGAAATCTGGTGAAAGCCTTAACCATCTTTG
>JADWMH010000144.1 GCA_015767355.1 Gammaproteobacteria bacterium | reverse complement strand
GAGAAGTGACATCTACTTTGATTTTTTGCGGAGACCTTTATGCATCCTGCATTTTCAGTCATCTTCCTGACAACCCTGATTGGCGCGGGACAGGGCCTTTTTCTGGCGCTGTTTACCGGACAGTTCTATTCGCTGGCCAATTTGATCCCTGCGCAGGATAGCGCTGGTTTCTACGCTGTCGGCAGTTTTGTGGTGCTGCTGTTGCTTGGTCTCGGATTGTTCGCATCCATCTTCCATCTGGGCCGGCCGGAACGGGCTTGGCGTTCGGCGGCAAAATGGCGCACCTCGTGGCTATCGCGTGAAGTGATCGTGCTGCCTCTCTTCATGCTGCTGGTGTTTGTGTATGGATTTGCCCACTATATGGGCTGGAACGAGCCGCTCTTCACTCTCGGTGCTGATGTTGAAATTGATGTCACCATCCTGATCGGAATTGTCACCAGCTTTTTCGCTTTTGTGCTGTTTGTCTGCACGGCAATGATCTATGCCAGCGTTAAATTTCTGGAAGAGTGGCACCACTGGTTAACGGTAGCCAACTACACACTGTTCGGCCTTGCTTCAGGCTTCATGCTGGCTGCCGCCTTCTCAGCGTATGAGGGTGTTGCATTGGTGAGTTTTTTTGGCATCTGGGCTGTGTTTTTCCTCTCTATTGCATTGATTACCCGGCTATCGTCACTGCTGCGAAATGCAAGGCTGAAGCACAAGTCGACGCTACAGTCAGCCATCGGTGTAAGACACAATGCCATCGTGCAGGAGACGCAGGGATTCATGGGCGGTTCTTTCAATACCCGCGAATTTTTTCATGGCCGCAGCGAAGCGACACTGAAGATGGTGCGGCTGCTTTTCGTGCTGCTGGTCTTCATGCTCTCCCCACTCCTGCTGGCAATCTCCTGGAGCATCAGCTCCCCGCTGTTGCCGATAGCGGCATTTAGCGTGCTCTATATCGGCCTGCTGCTGGAGCGCTGGTACTTCTTTGCCGAGGCGAAACACCCGCAGAACCTCTATTACCAGTCGATGGCATAATTTTTTTACCACGAAAGTCACGAAAAACACGAAAAAATAAAAGCAGTATGTAGGGCGGCATAGCGGTAGCGCATCCCGCCGTGATGATGATGCAAAGCGCGGAGCTTATTGACACCCGGTTCTATCTTTAACCATGAAACACACGAAAACACGAACAACGGGGTTGTTTCTGTTAACAACTTTTCGTGGTCAATTTTTTTCAGTTCAGGGTCTATTTTAAGGAGGGCTCTATGTGGATCGACAAGGCACTCAATATTCCGGGGCGTCTGCTGGTTAAGTTTTTAACCAGGCCGAGCAAGGAATACCGCACCTTTGCCTTACACGATGATTCCCAGCTCAGGGAGGTGATTCAGCCCTGTGATGTACTGCTGGTGGAGGGGAATCAATGGATCAGCGGCGCGATCAAATATCTGACGCAGTCGACCTGGTCGCATGCGGCAATCTATGTCGGCGATATTATCGATGTCGATAGTGAAGGCGACAAGAAAGTATTGATCGAGGCAGATATCAACGCCGGTGTTATCGGCGTGCCCTTGTCAAAATATGCCACTCTGAATACCAGAATCTGCCGGCCGCTGGGTCTCTCGGACGAAGATAAATCACGTGTGATTACCTTTATGATGCGCAACCTCGGCAGCTCCTATGACCTGAAGAATATCATTGACCTGACCCGCTATCTATTGCCGACGCCGCCGGTCCCCGTGCGTTTTCGCCGCCGCCTGATTGGCTTTGGAAGCGGTGATCCGACCAAGGCGATCTGCTCATCACTGATTGCCCAGGCGTTCCAGCGGGTGCGCTATCCGATTCTTCCTGAAATAGCCGATGAAAAACGGGAGTCCTACCGTATCAAGCATTCGACGCTCTTTGTTCCCCGTGATTTTGATATATCTCCCTATTTTAGCGTTGTTAAACCGACCATCGAAAAAGCTTACAATTACCAATCCATCAAATGGGAAGATCCTCCACAGGAGTGACTGCAGCATTCCTGAAACTCTAAACCCTATTTGGTTGATTTTTCGTCAACTGTTATCTCTAGCGAGGCTAAGCCTCAGACTGACAAGGCATGAAAAAACATTTTCTCTCGCCAAGACGCAAAGACCGCAAAGGTTTTTCTTGGCGTTCTTTGCGGCTTTGCGAGAGTAAAAATCTCTCCTGCGTCGAGATGAGTACCTGCAAGCTTGGCAGTGCAGATGCCCGATATTTTATTTACTAATCAAAACGCTATGAATAAACCTGAACTCCTGTCACCTGCCGGCACCATTAAGAATATGCGCTATGCCTTTGCATACGGCGCAGATGCCGTCTATGCGGGCATGCCACGCTACAGTCTGCGCGTGCGTAACAATGATTTTTTAGAACAAAATCTGCGCGAAGGCATCGACGAGGCGCATCTGCAGGGAAAGCAATTTTTTGTGGCGACCAACGCGATGCCGCATGGAGCCAAGCTGAAGACTTTTATCGATGACATCAGGCCGGTGATCGAGATGCAGCCGGATGCGCTGATCATGGCGGATCCGGGGCTGATCATGATGGTGCGTGAAAACTGGCCGGAGATGGATATCCATCTCTCGGTGCAGGCTAACAGCATGAATTCCGCGAGCGTCAGATTCTGGCAATCCGTGGGGCTGACCCGCGTTATTCTGTCACGCGAATTGTCGCTCGATGAGATCGAGGCGATTCGTCAGGATTGCCCGGATATGGAGATCGAGGTCTTCGTGCATGGCGCGCTCTGCATCGCCTACTCCGGGCGCTGTCTGCTGTCGGGCTATTTCAACCATCGCGACGCCAACCAAGGAAGCTGTACCAACGCCTGCCGCTGGGAGTACAAGGTTGGTGACATAGAGCCGTCTCCTGAAGTTTCACTGGATACGATTGGGCGCCATCCGGAAGCTGATAAAACCTGGTTTCTGGAGGAGAAGCAGCGCCCCGGTGAATTCATGCCGATCATGGAGGATGAGATGGGTACCTATATCATGAACTCCAGGGATCTGCGTGCTGTAGAACATGTACACCGACTGGTCGGGATCGGTGTCGACTGCCTGAAGATTGAAGGCAGGACCAAATCCCACTACTACGCGGCGCGCACCACCCAGGTCTACCGTCGCGCCATCGATGATGCGGCTGCAGGTCGTCCTTTTGATCCGCTGCTGCTGGATGACCTTGAAGCTCTGGCGAACCGCGGCTACACGGACGGCTTTCTGCAGCGTCACGAGAGCCATGAGATGCAGAACTACCGTGCGGGCATCTCCAAAAACATGCAGCAGCAGTTTGTTGGCGAAGTTACCGGGCAGCAGCATGGCATGCTGGAGGTCCTGGCAAAAAATAAATTCCTGGTTGGCGACGAACTAGAACTGTTGTCCCCGCAGGGGAACCGGCGTTTCCAGCTCGAGCAAATCGAAGATCTCCATGGCAATGCAATGCAGGAGGTCCCCGGCGGCGGCTGGGAGGTGCGTATCAAGGCCCCGGAAGGGGATTATGAGATGGGCCTGCTGACGCGGTTTTTATAACTGCCTTGTGTTGTGAAAAAAGATTAAGAATGATCTGTAACATAATGAAAAATATAGGATGTGTTGAGCGGTAGCGAAGCGCATCGAATGGCTGCGGAATTGATGCGCTTCGTTCCTCAATACATCCTATGACTCAGTTCAAATCCCTCACTCCTCCGGGTATTCTCACCAGTGCGACGGCAGCTTCCGATGGATCCTGATGCGTTTATCCTGAATCGAAATATAACCGCCAATGCGCAGGTCTTTCAGGATCTTGCTGACCATCTCCCGTGAAGCTCCCACCATCTCGCCAATATCCTGCTGCGTCATGCGTGGCGTCACAAGCTCGTCTTGCTCGTCGACGGCTTCCTGCAGCAGCACGCGTGCAATGCGCCCATAGACATCCAGTTGCGCCAGGCTGCTGAGATTGGTGGTGATGCCGCGGATCCGTTTTGCAAGTGAACGCAGCAGAATCAGATTGGCTTCGGGGTGGCGCTCCAGAAACCCGAGCAACTCTGCTCTGCTGATGTGGATCAGTATCGAATCTTCGACAGCAATGACCGAAGCCGAGCGCGTCTCCTGGTCAAACAGAGACAGCTCTCCGAAATAGTCGCCATCATGCAGAAAGTCCAGCAACGCCTCTTTGCCATCTTCGATCGTCGACACCACCTTGAGACGGCCGCTGATGATGAAATACATCGAATCGCCATCATCATCCTGGTGGATGATGGTCTCTCCCTTGCTGTAGCTGCGAGGCTTGAGCCTCTTTTCCAGGTTTTCAATACTCTCCTTTTTGATACCCTCGAAAAGCAGAATCTTTTCCAGCACGGCTCTCTCCTTCAATCTCTATGAATGTGATTGGTTCCATGTTTGTCGGTGAACTATACTCACAATCTAATAATAATGTAATGATTGAGATTCACTCCTCGGAACACGATGATGAATGACGATTTAATCTCTTCCACACGTGACCGGTTGGCTGAGCAATTACTGCGGCAGGGACTGCTGCTCTCGGTTGCAGAATCCTGCACCGGCGGCTGGCTGGCGAAGGTGTGTACTGACATCAGTGGCTCGAGCAACTGGTTCGATCGTGGTTTTGTAACATACAGCAACCGGGCTAAGCAGCAGATGCTTGGCGTCAGTGAGCAAACGCTTCAATTTGAAGGCGCCGTCAGTGAAGCTGTTGTGATCGAGATGGTGACTGGCGTATTGCAGCACAGTGACGCGCATGTTGCAGTTTCAATCAGCGGTGTTGCGGGACCAGGCGGAGGTAGTGATGAGAAACCGGTCGGCACCGTCTGGCTTGCGTGGAAACGCATGTCGATGCCGGCAGTTGCAAGCTGCTATCACTTCGATGGCAACAGGGATGAGGTTCGCAGCCAGGCCGTAGAGAGAGCTCTGCAGGGGTTGCTGGATATTGTCTAAACGTCTCTTTTTTTCGCTGCGGCCTGATCCACAGGTGCGCGGGCAGCTGGTGCAACTTCAGCGTGATTGTATGCAGCCCGGAGCCAATGCTCACCGTGCAGACAATTTACACATGACCCTGGCTTTTCTCGGTATGGTTGATCAGAGGCGCTATGAGGCGGTTTGCCGCATGGCATCCCGACTTGGAGAGGGTGAATTTAGACTCAGTATCGATTACACGGGATACTGGCGCCGTCCTAAAATCCTGTGGTGTGCTCCATCACATATTCCAGAACATTTAGCGTCACTGGTCATGCATCTGTGGGATGGACTTGAAGGTTGTGGTTTTGAACCCGAACAGCGGGAATACAGGCCGCATGTCACCCTGATGCGCAAGGCTGCAGCAGTTAAGCCGCAGAAACTCAAACCGGAGATCACCTGGCCGGTATCGCACTTCGAACTGATGTGGTCACACAATAAGAATGGAGCGCTTCACTATGAGACCCTGAATCGCTGGCCGCTGGTTGGTTCAGAATAATCAAATTTTTTCCACCACAGATGCACACAGATTAAGCAAAGTCACTTGTGTGTAATTCGAGCTTGCATA
>JADWMH010000143.1 GCA_015767355.1 Gammaproteobacteria bacterium | reverse complement strand
AATAATGGCCGTTATTTTCTTGACGGACTCTACAAGGCATTGATCAAAAACGAAAAAATCAGGGTCGGAACCTATGCAGGGATGGATCTTCAAATTAGCGAAAAGTCTTTTGACTCGCTGGTTGCAGGCAGCTGGGTATATGGTACTTTCTCGACCTGGATCGGCAGCGAAGATAAAAACCGCGCCTGGGATCTGCTGGTTGAAGCTAAGCAGGCCTATGATGAAGCGATTGCCGGGAAAAAGTTCACTCAAGCGAAACGTGCGCGCATCGAAAAACTGCTGGCCGTGTGTGAAAGCTCCGACTGGTTCTGGTGGTTCGGGGATTACAATCCGTCAGGCAGCGTCAATGACTTCGACGAACTATTTCGCATTCAGCTGAAGACCCTCTATACAATACTCGGCAAAACCCCTCCGGCAAGTCTCGATACACCCGTCTCTGTCGGCGGCGGTAACATGGAGAATGCAGGCACTATGCAACGAGGCTCCTCAGGCGCATGATCAATCCTTCATCACCGAATACACAGCTACTCCAGCGAGATCAGGTCTCAGACTCACGATGCAAAAAAACATTATAGTCTCTCGCAAAGACGCTAAGACGCTAAGGTTTTTCTTGGCGTGCTTTGCGTCTTTGCGAGAGTCATTACTTTTATTTGACTCATTTGCGAAAATGTTGGTCACTCAAGGTTTACCAGTAACTTCTGAACCATGTCACCATTTCAAATGAACCAGCGCCGTGCAGGCATCCTGCTGCATCCGACATCCCTGCCTTCGCATACATTTGATGACGCAGAACAGTGGCTCGATTTTCTGGCGCTGTCAGGAATCAGTGTATGGCAGATGCTGTCGCTCGGCGTCCCGCAGGATGGACACTGCCCCTATCAGTGCAACTCCGCTTTCGCTACCAACCCGGCGCTGCTGCAAACAATCCCTGCGCTGGATGTGAGTGATCCCGGCTTTGCTGCTTTTCGTGACAGCCAGCGATTCTGGCTGGATGACTATGCGCTGTTCGTTCTCCTCAAAAACCGTTTTGAGCAGAAGCCCTGGTATCAATGGCCCCGGGAGTACAAATTTCGCGATCCTGTCGCGCTGGATGAATTTCGTCGCTCGCAACCGCAACAGCTGCTGCTGATTCGCTGGGAGCAGTACCAACTCTATGCCGCCTGGCAAAAAATCCGCCGGCATGCCGCCAACTCGGGGATAGCCCTCTTCGGCGACATTCCCATCTTTGTCGCCCATGACAGCGCCGATGTGTGGGTGTGGCCGGAGCTCTTCCTGCTCGATGAAGACGGCATGCCGAACGTAGTCACAGGCGTTCCGCCTGACTACTTTTCTGAAACCGGGCAACGCTGGGGCAACCCCCACTATGACTGGAAACACATGCAGCAGGATGGCTTCAAATGGTGGCTGCAGCGGCTGCAGCATCACTTCGAGTGGTTCGAACTGGTGCGCATCGACCACTTTCGCGGCCTGGTTGCCGTGTGGGAGATCGATGCGCAGTGTGAAACAGCAGTTGACGGGATTTGGCGGGAGACCCCAGGAGAGCAGTTGCTGACTGCATTGCAGCAGCAGATGGGCGAACTGCCGCTGGTTGCGGAAGACCTCGGCGTCATCACCGACGAAGTGATTGCATTGAAACTGCGGTTTCATCTGCCCGGTATGGCGGTGCTGCAATTCTCATTCGACCATTTCGAAGACAACCCGCATAAACCTCCGAACATCCTTCCCAATACGGTCAGCTATACCGGCACGCATGACAATGATACGACGCTCGGCTGGTATCGCTCCATCGATGAGAAGGAGCGGCAGCATGTCAATGAAATCCTTGGAATCGAGTCACAAGAGGAGGTCGTCGATGCCATGATCACCGTCGCCCTCGACAGCAGGGCTAATCTGGCTGTGATTCCGCTTCAGGATTACCTCTCGCTGGGCTCTGAAGCGCGCATGAACACTCCCGGAACAATCGAGAACAACTGGCTTTGGTCTTTCACCTGGGAACAGCTGGACATCCCGACAGTGAGCCAAAAAATATATACAAGGTTGGAAGATTCCAACAGGATTATCACATGAACAACAGCTTACAACAACTGCAGAGCGGCGCCCATCACGACCCGTTCGAAATACTCGGCCGCCATCCCGAAGGCGATGGCGAGGTATTTCGCGCCTTCATGCCGATGGCCGAAGAGATCGAACTGATCGGCTACGGCAGGATGACGCGCATCGAAGGATCCGAGATGTTTGAAGCGCATCTCGGCAGCAGGGAAGCCGCTGCGATCCCACAGCATTTCAAGCTCAGGTGCATCGACAAAGCGACAGGAGAAGGTCGTGAATTTCACTCGCCCTACAGCTTTGACACACAGGTAGGTGATATCGATATCCACCTGTTTGCGCAGGGCAAGCACAAACAGGCATGGAAGTTTTTAGGCGCCCACCTGAAGACGATCGACGGCGTCAGCGGCTGCCAGTTCGCCATCTGGCTTCCCGACGTTCAGCGCGTCAGCGTGGTCGGTGATTTCAACGGCTGGAACGGCCTGCGTCATCCGATGCGCAACCGCGGTCACTCCGGCATATGGGAACTCTTTATTCCCGGCCTGCAGGCTGGCGACAGCTATAAGTATGAAATCTTCACCAGAGACGGCGACATCAAGTTGAAAGCCGATCCTTATGGCCAGCAGATGGCGCAGCGCCCGGATACAACCTCGATTATCCCCTGTCAGGAGTGCTATGAGTGGAATGACAGCTCCTGGCTGGAGAAACGTTCTGACAGCGACTGGCAACATCAGCCGATGTCCGCCTATGAAGTACATGCCGGTTCATGGAGGCTGGACGACAAGGGAGATTTCCTGAACTTTCGTGAGATTGCCGATCAGATGGTCCCCTATGTAAGCAGCCTGGGTTACACGCATATTGAACTGCTGCCAATGATGGAGCATCCACTGGATGAGTCCTGGGGTTACCAGGTGAGCGGCTATTTCGCCCCCTCTTCACGCTATGGCACACCGGATGATTTCCGCTATTTCGTCGATCTCTGCCATCAACATGACATCGGCGTAATTCTTGACTGGGTTCCGGCCCACTTCCCCAAAGATGACTTTGCACTGGCCAGACTGAATGGCAAAACCCTGTACGAGCATGCCAATCCCAAACGCGGCGAACATATGGACTGGGGAACACTCATCTTTGACTATGGACGCAACGAGGTGCGCAACTTCCTGATTGCCAATGCGCTCTACTGGATCGAGGAGTTTCATATCGACGGACTGCGCGTCGATGCCGTCGCATCGATGATCTATCTCGACTACTCGCGTGAAGAGGGTCAATGGGATCCCAACGAGTTCGGCGGCCGCGAAAATCTCGAGGCCATCGCCTTTCTGCGTGAAACCAACGAGGTGATACATGCAGACTTTCCCGGCGTCGTCACAATTGCGGAGGAGTCAACGGCATTTGCGATGGTGTCGCGTCCCACCAGCATGGGTGGACTGGGATTCTCCATGAAATGGAACATGGGCTGGATGCACGATACCCTCTCCTATTTTGAAGCCGACCCAGTCTACAGGCAGCATCACCAGGACAGCCTGACATTCAGCCAGCTCTACGCCTGGACAGAGAATTTTGTGCTCCCCTTCTCACATGACGAGGTGGTGCATCTGAAGGGCAGCATGCTGGAGAAGATGCCGGGCGACAACTGGCAAAAGTTCGCCAACCTGCGCCTGATCTACACCTACCAGATGACGCATCCAGGCAAGAAACTGATCTTCATGGGAAGTGAATTCGGACAATGGGAGGAGTGGAATGAAAAAGCCGCACTGGACTGGCCGCTGCTGGATGTCGACACCCACCAGGGCATCAGCAAACTCTCTGCTGATCTGAACCATCTCTACAGGGAGTCACCGGCGCTCCATTACTACGACTTCGATTCCCGGGGCTTTCAGTGGATCGACTGCACCGACAAACAGCAGTCTGTCATCAGCTTTCTGCGCCATGGTCCGCAGGGATCGCTGGTTATGATTTTTAATTTCACCCCGGTTCCACGCGACAACTACCGCATCGGTGTACCGGCGGCATCCGCCTACAGGGAGATCCTCAATTCCGACTCCAGCTACTATGGCGGCTCGAACATGGGAAACCAGGGGAAAATCAAAACCGAAGCAGTCGCAGACATGGGGTTTGAGCAGTCCATCGTGCTAACGCTGCCGCCGCTCTCCGGTGTTATTTTGCAGGCGGTTGATTAAACGCCTGTTATGCTCTAATAACTGTTATCTTGGCACTGAAATATCATCTGATAAAAGTCCGTGCTTTACTTGATTTTGTAGGGTGCAATAAGCGACAGTGCATTACACCTTCCCATGCGGCGCAATGCGCTGTCGCTTATTGGCGCCCTACGCATTGACGGACATTCAGGGTTAATCATCTGTTCCCTGCTTTTGAGTTTTCTCTCCCGGCTGATCAACACCGGTAAATACCGCAATCAAATTGGCCAGTTCGACCTTGAACTCCTCAGCCAGTTGTTCCCATCTTTGCATATAGTGCTGCAGTTTTTGATCACTGAGGCGGGCGAGTTTTTCTGTCACGACGGCCAACTGCTGACCGGCGCTGGCGATGCTGTCGATAGTAGGGTTTTTCAACGCATCGCTGGATGACTGCAGGGCTTCAACTGACTCCTTGATATCCGAGCGGCTTGCCTCAGTATCGTCCGGTTGCCCGGCCTCATCACCTGGCTCCTGCAACTCTTCGACTGCCTCTTCCAGAGAACGGGTAAATTCATCAAGCAGCCTTTGCATTCTGCCGGCTGCATCGTCAATGACCTTGTCCATTTGATTCTGGTAATCTCCGGCCATCTGCTCGAGTTGACCTACGAAGGCTGTAATTTGTCTCGCAGCATTATCAGAGGAGGCCTCGACCTGACGCTTGATATTCTGCCCCAGCGATGTCAATTGGCCAACAAAATCCACCACTGCACCGCTGACGCCGACTGCATCAGCCGTGCGTTGGTAGTCAACTCTCCAGCCCTCATCCTTGTTGACGAGATAGGTTTCAAAATAGAGGGTATCCGTGGGTTGTGCATCCGGCTTTGCTATCTGTGTCTCAACCCTGGCGACATCACCATTGATGACAATCTGTCCGAATGTCGGAGCCAGATCCTTCCACCCGCGACCAAAACGATCGTAGCCTTCGCTATCCTGCAGGGTTGAGTACGCAACCACATCATCACGCTCATCCGTAATGACAGCCTGCCAGAATGCCTCGCTGACCTCCGGAACACTCTTCGGTTTTTGCTCACAGGCGTTCAGTAATGCCCCAACCAGCAGTAAGCTGAATATCTGAATCACACGAAGACGCATGCTTTTCTCCTCAGGTTCTATGATCAATGACAGAAATCTGGACAGGTGGAGATGCGGTTTCCCGACCAATCCGGTACAGAGAGCGCCTATCATACAACAGCTGCTGCATTTTACTGAATGGCTGTGGCTATTACCTGATGTCTACCCCGTATATATCGAAAATATCTGATTTTCTAATATTAA
>JADWMH010000142.1 GCA_015767355.1 Gammaproteobacteria bacterium | reverse complement strand
CTGATGGGTAGTGGTGATTTCGGCATCGAACCGCAGGTGCTGCAGCGTCTGGCGGCGGATATCAAGGCGATATCCGACAGCGGCGTAGAGGTTGGCGTTGTCATCGGCGGAGGAAATATCTTTCGCGGCGCCGGCCTGGTGCAAAGCGGCATCAATCGCGTCACCGGTGACCACATGGGAATGCTGGCGACAGTGATGAACTCTCTGGCCATGCACGATTTTCTGCGCCGCGCCGGCGTCAACAGCCGCGTCTTCTCAGCCATGCGCATTGACCAGGTGTGTGAACACTACAGCCGGGATCGTGCTGTCGACTTTCTACAGCAGGGCGGCGTTGCTCTTTTCTCGGCAGGCACCGGAAATCCCTTCTTCACGACTGATACAGCTGCCGCTTTGCGTGCGGTTGAGATTGGAGCCGATCTGCTGATCAAGGCGACCAAGGTCGATGGAGTCTATTCGGCGGATCCGGTAAGCAATCCTGATGCTGAATTCTATGCGGCACTCGATTATGACCGCATATTGAGAGAAAATCTCGGGGTGATGGATTTGATGGCGATTCTGCTGTGCAGAGATCATAACCTGCCGCTGCGTGTGATGAATATCTATGACGAGGGCGCACTTGCACGCCTGATTGGAGGAGAGTCTGTCGGTACTCTGGTACATTAACGCATAAATAACTATCAACAGATGCACCCGAAAAACCCCGTCATTCCGGCATGTTTTTAGCCGGAATCCATGTGTGTTGACCTGTAAGTGCTTGATTCTATGGATCCTGGCCTTCGCCGGGATGACGTGATTAGATGTTGTTTCTACTGATAGGTAATTAAGCATCGTTGTACTAGTGAGATCAGGTCTCAGACTGACAAGGCATGAAAAAAACATTTTCTCTCACAAAGACGCCAAGACCGCCAAGAAAAACCTTTGCGTCCTTTGCGTTCTTAGCGAGAGATTCTTTTAAAACTTGACTCATTTGCAAGCATTTTAGTGAATCAAGGATTCTAGTACAGTGATGCACAGCGGATAATCCTGAAAAACAGATGAATCAAATACGATGATTGATGAAATAAAGAGAGATGCGGCTGACCGCATGGGTAAAAGTGTCAACGCGCTTGACGGTGCGCTGACAAAACTGCGTACAGGTCGTGCGCATCCAAGCCTGCTCGAACATCTCGTTGTACCCTATTATGGTACGGATACGCCGCTGAGACAGGTGGCCAATATCTCTGTTGAAGATGCACGTACGCTGCTGGTCCAACCCTTTGAGCAGACCATGGTCAAGGCTGTCGAGAAGGCTATCATGGAGTCTGACCTGGGTCTGAATCCAAATACAGCAGGGAATGTCATGCGTATCCCGCTGCCGCCGCTGACCGAAGAACGACGCCGGGATATGACCCGTGTGGTGCGACACGAGGGTGAACAGGCGCGCGTTGCTGTGCGCAATATCCGTCGCGACGCCAACAGCGATCTCAAGGAGCTGGAGAAGGAGAAAATGATCACCGAGGATGATGAGCGCCGTGGACAGGAGATTATCCAGAAACTGACGGACCAGCATGTCAAGGAGATCGATCAGCGCCTTGCAGTCAAGGAAGAAGAGTTGATGTCCTTCTGAGACTTTGAAGAGTGTCTGACAACGTTCAATTTTCTACTCTGCCTCACCATGTTGCTATCGTCATGGATGGCAATGGACGCTGGGCAAAACAGAAAAAGAAACCACGCACCTTCGGTCATCAGGCCGGATCCAGGCTGTTGCACGCAATAGTCGAAGAGAGTAATAATCTTGGGGTCCGGGTTCTGACTGTTTTTGCCTTCTCCAGCGAAAACTGGAAAAGACCGGAGCAGGAGAGCTCCTTTTTGATGGGGCTCTTCATCAAGGTGATGCAGCGTGAGATCAACGAACTGCACAGCAATCATATCCAGGTGCGCTTTATCGGTGACAGATCCGTACTCTCTGAAACGCTGCAACAGGTGATCAGGAATGCCGAGGATCTGACCTCGGAGAATCAGAAAATGGTGTTGCAGATCGCCCTCTCCTATAGCGGGCAGTGGGACATCGCAACAGCGGCGCGCAGTGTCGCAGCGAAAGTAGCAGGCGGTGAACTTGCCGCAGCTGATATTGATGAGCAGCAATTTGCTGCAGAGTTGAGTTTTGCAGATCTCCCGGATGTTGACTTCTTTATTCGCACCGGTGGTGAGTTGCGCATCAGCAACTTTATTCTGTGGCAGGCGGCCTACGCCGAACTCTATTTTACCGATGTTCTCTGGCCTGACTTTTCAGTTGCCGAGTATCGCAAGGCGCTTCAGGAATATGCCCTCAGGCAGCGCCGTTTCGGACGCACGGGCGAGCAGGTCTCGGCAAGCTGATGCTGTTGCAACGCGTTCTCACCGCCATCATCCTGATTCCCCTGGTTGTCTGGGGTGTGCTTGCGGCTGATCACTGGCTGTTTGCCGCTATCGTGGCTGCTGTGATGCTGTTGTGTGCATGGGAGTGGGCTCGACTGGCCGGTCTGAAAACCCTGCCGTTGCAACTTCTCTATGTACTCCTGTGCGGGGTGCTGATCGCCGCGCTGTGGTTTATTGCCACAGACGGAGTATCCCGCTTCCTGATCCTGATTGCCGCCGGTCTATGGCTGGGAATGTCCCTTGCCCTGTTTTCATGGCGGCACAAGGCATTGCACAAAGCGGCATTTCAGCCTTTCATCCTGATGCTCGGGCTGTTGCTGCTTAGCGCAGCCTGGCAGGCGCTGGTCTCTCTACATCAACTGACAGATGTCGGACCAAAATTGACGCTGGGCTTGCTGATTCTGATCTGGATTGCCGATTCAGCCGCCTATTTTACCGGCAAGGCCCTTGGCCGTCGCAAACTGGCTCCTGTGCTGAGCCCCGGAAAAACAATTGAGGGCATGGCTGGTGCGCTTGCCGCCGCTGCCGTCTGGGGTGTGCTGATGTTTGTGCTGTTGTTCCAGGCGTCTGCAAATTCGACTGCCTATATGATTAGCATCGCCCTGTTGCTGTCTTTGTTGACAGCCATTGTCTCTGTTGCCGGGGATCTGTTTGAGAGTCTCGTAAAGCGCCGTGCTGACATGAAAGACAGTGGTCATCTGCTGCCTGGACACGGCGGCATCTGGGACCGCATCGACAGCCTGATTGCCAGTGCTCCGGTATTTGTCGCCGGACTCTACCTCAGTGGAATTTTGCAGTGATCGGGGTTACTGTACTTGGGTCGACCGGCTCCATCGGCGTCAGCACGCTGGATGTGCTTCGACGCCATCCCGATCAGTTCAGGATCATTGCGCTTGCAGCCAACAATAGTGTCGAGAAACTGCTGCAGCAGGTGATTGAATTTCAACCGCAGTATGCAGTGCTTGTCGATCCTCCGGCTGCAGAGCAACTGCGTAAGCGCATTACGCAGCAGGGACTGACAACGGAGGTGCTTGACGGCGCCGATGCACTCGAATTTGTGGCTTCGTTATCTCATGTCGACGCAGTGATGGCGGCCATTGTCGGCGCAGCCGGTCTGCGCTCTGCGCTGGCGGCTGCAACATCCGGCAAACGGGTGCTGCTGGCAAACAAGGAGTCACTGGTGGTTGCGGGGCAGCTCTTTATGGATGCTGTCGAGCAGCATCAGGCGACACTGCTGCCAATTGACAGCGAACACAATGCCATTTTCCAATGCATGCCGGCAGATGGCGGCAAGGGGGGGGTCAGACGCATTCTGTTGACCGCTTCAGGCGGTCCTTTCCTCGGCTCTTCATTGCGTGATCTGCAGCAGGTAACCCCCGAGCAGGCCTGCGCTCATCCCAACTGGGATATGGGGAAAAAGATCTCGGTTGATTCGGCGACCATGATGAACAAGGGACTGGAGGTGATCGAGGCGTGCTGGCTGTTTGATCTTGCGCCTCAGGATATCCAGGTGGTGGTGCATCCGCAAAGCGTGATTCACTCCATGGTGGAGTATGTCGATGGGTCGGTGCTGGCGCAGATGGGCAATCCCGACATGCGCACTCCCATTGCGCATGCACTGGCATGGCCGGACCGCATTGATTCCGGCGTTGCATCGCTGGATCTGTTTGAGATTGCGCGCCTCGATTTTGAACAACCCGATTTCGAGCGTTTTCCATGCCTGCAACTGGCGTATGATGTTGTTGCTGCCGGTGGAGTCATGCCAGCGGTTCTGAACGCGGCGAACGAGGTGTCTGTTGATGCTTTTCTCAGCGGCCGCATCCCCTTCACGGCGATTCCCCTGCTCAATCAGGCCGTGATGGAAAGCGCTGAGCAGATGCAGCCGCAGAGCATCGAGCACCTGCTGGAAGTGGATCAACGCAGCCGCCGCAGGGCGGAACAATTCATTTCTCAGATGGTCTGACTAGCAACCCTTGAGTATTCAACATCATTACAAATATGATTCTAATATCAACAATAACTCTCGCAGAGACGCAAAGCTTCCGCATCCCTGCTCACGCCCCTGACCTACATCCATGTAGGCCAAGCCCGCAAAGAAAAATCCTTTGCGTCTTGGCGTCTTGGCGAGAAATTAAGAAAACTTTCAAGCCTTGTCAATCTGAGTATTGGTCTCATCAGCATGTTTGATATTCTCTCCATGATCTTCTGGGCGATGGTTCTCATCGTCATTCTGGTCGGCGTTCACGAGTTCGGCCACTTCTGGGTGGCGCGCAAACTTGGGGTAAAGGTTTTGCGCTTCTCCATCGGCTTTGGACCCGCTCTGTGGAAACGTACCGCCAAAGATGGTGTTGAATACATCTTTGCTGCAATCCCGCTTGGCGGTTACGTCAAGATGGTCGATGAACGCGAGGAGGAGGATGTTGCCGAAGAGGATCTTCCCTACGCCTTCAACCGCCAGTCGCTTGCTGTGCGCAGCGCCATCGTAGCCGCCGGACCTATGTTCAACCTGCTGTTCGCCGTTGTTGCCTACTGGGCGGTTTTTATGAACGGCGAGATCGATATCAAATCCTATGTTGGAGAGCTGGCGGCTGACTCCACAGTCTATTTGGCCGGTGTGCGTGAAAATGACCGTATTGTCAGCGTCAACGATGATCAGACGCCCGGGTGGAACAGGGTAAACCAGGCTTTGATCGAGGCGGCAATGACGGAACAGCCGGCGCAGCTTCTCCTGCAAGGAGAGTTCGATGCCGAGCGCGCTGTTGTACTGACAAATGCTATGCTGTCGCCATTGCGGGATGGGCAGGCCTCGCTGGAAAAGATTGGTCTGGCGCCCCGGTTCCCGACGCTTCCCCCGGTGATCGGCATCGTCAGCAGCGGCAAGGCGGCTGAGCGTGCGCAACTGTTGCCGGGTGACCGTATTCTCTTCGCCAATGGCGAGGAGATTGTTTCATGGAAAGCCTGGAGTGATGTTATCAGGGCGCATCCTGAACAGGAGATGCAACTTGTTGTTGAGAGGGAGTCTGGCCGGATTGAGCTGAAATTGCGTCCGGATGCGAAGGATGAGCATGGCAAAGTGATTGGATTTGCCGGTGTCGGTAGTGCGATTCCCGAGGGGTTCGTGTTTTCGCCTGACGGTCGATACCTGTTTGGAAG
>JADWMH010000141.1 GCA_015767355.1 Gammaproteobacteria bacterium | reverse complement strand
AACATGCCGACAACGAAGGCGCCGACGATGACATAGGGACGTTTCTTGGTCAGCTGCTCAGGGGTAACCATTCCCATCCACACCAGGATGATGGTCGCTATCGGAATCTCGAATGCCAGCCCAAAAGCAAAAAAGAGCGTCAGTATAAAATCGAGATAGGCTGCGATATCGGGCATCGCGTTGACGCCTTCCGGTGAAATTTTGGAGAGAAAAGCAAATACCAGCGGAAACACGACATAGTAGGCAAACAACACCCCAAGATAGAAGAGAATGGTGCTGGAGATCACCAACGGCATCACCAGCTTGCGCTCGTGCTTATAGAGCCCCGGTGCAATAAAACCCCACACCTGGAAGAAAATAAAGGGCATCGAGAGGAAAATCGATGCGACCAGCGCCAGTTTGATCGGTGTCAGAAATGGAGATAGAATGCCGATTGCTATGATGTCGCCCGGATAGGCGTCCATCAATGGACGCGCAACCATCGTAAAGAGATCATTGGCGACGAAAAATAGCCCCAGAAACACCACCAGCACCAGCATGACGATACGCAGCAGGCGGTCTCGCAGCTCAAAGAGGTGGCTCAAAAATGGCTGTTCGCTCTCTATCGACTCTGACATGGGGGCTTAAAATGCCGGGTTAGTGTGGGGTAAGCGGAGTGAGAGCAGGTCTCAGACTCATGATGTATGAAAACGTCGTAGTCTCTCGCAAAGACGCAAAGAACGCAAAGGTTTTTCCTGGCGATCTTTGCGTCTTTGCGAGAGTTATTGTAATTTTAGATCTTTAAGAGGACTTAGATTCTGACTCAGAGTGGGATGAGGCTGTTTCGTGTTCCTGTTTCGCATCGTTGAGAGTTTTCGTGGTTTCCCTGCCAACATCTTTCAGGCTCTCGCTGGTCTCTTCCATAATTTCATGCAATGGATTCAGCGATTTCTGCTTCTCAAGAATGCGTTTGAGCTCGTCTGCCCGCAGTTCCTGATCGATGTCCGCCTTCACGGAGGAGACAAAGCGTTTACCGCGGCCAACCCATGCGCCGACCGTGCGCGCCACTCCTGGCAGCCGCTCCGGGCCAATCACCAGCAGGGCGACGACGCCAAGGACCGACAACTCCCAAAAGCCGATATCAAACATCAGTCATAATCCGAAGATTGCATAAATATGTGGACAATTCGGGTCAATCAGACTTTGTCTTTTTCGCGGGTAGACTCGCCTTCGATGATGCTGTCATCCTTTACCTTCTCCTCGTCTGCTTTCTCAAGCTTGGCAGGATCTTCAGCCTCACCCTCTTTCATCGCCTTCTTGAAGCCCTTGATAGCATCGCCAACATCTCCGCCGATGTTTTTCAGACGCTTGGTGCCGAACAGCAGCAATACGATTGCCAGTACAATTAATAATTGCCAGGGACTAATACCCATTGAACATACCTCTTTGTATTGAGAGTAAAAAAACTATAGCTGTATTATAACCGACTTGTTGATTGTGCGAAATCAGGCAGAGAATTAAAGAGCAGGTCACTTCTCAACAACTCCGTGCATTCAATATATTCTGTTAAAACAGATGTCATTGCGAGGAGCCGGAGGCGACGCGGCAATCTGGTTTAGAGATTGCCGCGGTCGCTTAGGCTCCCTCGCAATGACGGCATTCACACGGGATTATTGAGAAGTTACGTTTTAACCGCGGAACACACTGAAGAGACGAAAAAACAAGATGGCTTCCGTGTGGTCAGTGTGTTCCGTGGTAAATTCTTGTTTACCTGCTTCGCTGCGCCTTCTCTTCCAGTCCCGAGAGTCCAAAGCGCCGCTGCAACTCATCCAGCACCTGCTGGTGGCTGATTCCCATGTGCGACAGCATCACCATGGAGTGAAACCACAAGTCGGCCGTTTCGTAGATGATGTGTTCAGCATCACCATCTTTTGCCGCCAGTACCGTTTCAGTCGCCTCTTCACCGATTTTCTTGAGAATCGCATCCAATCCTTTTGCATGCAGCGAGGCGACATAGGATGAGTCCGCAGCGGCGCTCTTGCGCTGTTCCAGCACTGCTTCGAGTTGTTCCAGTACACTGCTCACAGGCGCATCTCGATACCGGCATCGGCCATGTACTGCTTGGCTTCTCCGATACTGTATTCGGCAAAGTGAAAAATCGACGCAGCCAGGACCGCATCGGCGCCGCCTTTGGTGACGCCTTCGACCAGATGCTGCAGATCACCGACGCCTCCGGATGCAATCACCGGTATCGGCACAGCAGTGGAGATTGCCAGCGTCAAATCATTATCGAAACCGATCTTTGTGCCGTCACGATCCATACTGGTGAGCAGAATCTCTCCGGCGCCGAAATCCGCCATCTTTTTTGCCCATTCGATCACATCGATGCCTGTCGGTTTGCGACCGCCATGGGTGAAAATCTCCCAGCGAAGCGGCTCATCATCGGCGGAGACCCTCTTGGCGTCGATGGCGACCACGATGCATTGTGAACCGAAGCTCTCGGCCGCCTCCCTGACAAATTCCGGATTGAATACCGCCGCCGTGTTGATCGCAACTTTATCCGCACCGGCATTGAGCATGCGGCGAATATCGTCGACCACACGGATGCCGCCGCCCACTGTCAGCGGGATAAAGACCTCGCTCGCGACATCCTCGACCACATGCACGATGGTCTCGCGGTCATCCGAACTGGCGGTAATATCGAGAAAAGTGATCTCGTCAGCTCCCTCTTCATTGTAACGGCGCGCCACCTCGACAGGATCACCTGCATCACGAATATCAACAAACTTGACACCCTTGACCACCCGCCCGGCATCCACATCGAGACAGGGAATGATTCGTTTTGCAAGACCCATCAGTTCATTCCGGATAATTATGTTTGAATTTGCGCATAAAGTGTATAAGCTTAACCGTATAGTGTCTACAAGCATTAGTACAACTGAGGAATCACCCATGAAAGCATCCCTGATCGCAATACTGTTTGTTGTTACAACCTCACCATTGATGGCTGAAGATGAAGCCCCCATGATAACCCCGATACAGCGCATCACCATGGAGACAGCGCAAACCATTGCACAGGCCGCCATTGACGCCTGCCGAAAGCAGGGAATCTCAGCCGGCGTTACAGTCGTTGATCGCAACGGCATCGCACAGGCGGTATTGCGCGACACACTGGCGCCGCCGATCACACTGCCCGTCAGCCAGAGAAAAGCCTACACCGCCGCCAACTTCAATGCCGCCACTTCCTCCCTCGAAGACCGTGCAAAAACATCACTTGGCACCAATACGCCAGAACTGTACATGGGCGCGGGCGGGCTCCCAATCCAGGCTGGTGGAAGCATGCTTGGGGGTGTGGGCGTCAGCGGCGCACCATCCGGTGAAACCGATGAAGCCTGCGCCCAGGCCGGACTGGATGCAGTTGTTGACGATCTCGAGATGGGGATGTGAAAACAAAGTCGGCAGTTGGCAAAAGTCTATACAGATGATTGCAAACTGCAAATTTTTACCACCTTTGATTTGATGCGTAGAAAGATTGCCGCGGTCGCTTAGGCTCCCTCGCAATGACAGCATTCACACGGGATTATTGGGAAGTCACGTTGTTACTGCATACTGCATACTGACGACTGCAAACTTTTCTACCCTTGCATGGCAAGTTTTCCTGAGCGGCCCGGCAGTTCGCCCCGGACGATATCCTCCCGCGGCAATTGCGAGAGATCAAGAGAGTGAAAAATATTCTCCATGGCGCAGAGTTCATCCTCTCTCTGCCACATCTGCAGCAGGCGCTCCATCACCGGCAGCAACCCCATCCCCTCCAACTCCGCATGCAACGTGTATACATGTCCATGCGGAAGTTGCCTGCGGCTGTCGGCATAGAGTCTCTCATGCACGTTCTCCTGCGTCACGCCATCAAGACCGATCAGTTCATCCAGTGTGGGAAGCGTTGTCGGTATTTGCAGACAGTTTGAGTCAACACCGCCATAGCGCGGAAAAAAAGGGGATCTACCACGCACATCGCTGGCGTAACTGAATCCCAACTCCTGCTCCAGTTCCAGAGTAGAGGCGTTGAGCTGCCAGCCTGCTGCGCCATGCACCCTGGCGGCATATCCAAAGACCTCTTCAAAGGCTTCCACCGCCCTGAGCATCTCACGCCTGGTCCATGCCTCGTCCCTGTTGGCCACAAAGTCCTGCCAGCGAATGTGATCGTAACAGTGGATGCCGACTTCATGCCCCGCATCGGCCACTGAACGCATCACTGCACCGGCCTTGCGACCGATATGCGGCCCCGGCAGCAACACGCCGTACATCAGGGTTTTGAGGCCGTAATGGCTTGCCACCGAGGTGCGGCGCACCTTCTGCAGAAAGCCGGGACGAAATATCCGCCGCAGGGCGCGACCGGTGTGATCCGGCCCCAGACTGAAGAGAAAGGTTGCGCGAACCCGGTATCTATCAAACAGACGCAGCAGGGACGGCACCCCTTCCAGAGTGCCGCGAAAGGTATCCACATCGACTTTCAGTGCAATCATCATGAGATTTACCGACTACTCTCTGACATCTGTTTATTGCATGACTGCTTCGCCATGCTCAGTCATCCAACAGAGCCCTGGCGGTAGCCACTTCATCTCTGTAGGCGGCAAAGATATTGCGCAGCGCATCATGCAGTGAGACTCCGGGGGACCACTCAAGATCTGTTTTGGTGTTTTCGATCCAGGGAACCCGCGTCTGAACATCCTGGTAGCCCTCACCGTAATAGGATCCCGAAGAGACATCCACGAGCTCGACCTTGTCGGCGCCGGGTTTATATTCAGGGAACTCCCGGGCGATTTGCAGCATCAACTCCGCAAGTTCCCGCACCGAAAGATCATTATCCGGATTACCGATGTTGTAGATATTCCCTGATGCACAGCCGCACTCATTGGCGATGATCTTCATCAGCGCGCCAATGCCGTCACTGACATCGGTAAAACTGCGGCGCTGCGCACCGCCATCGACCAGCTTGATCTGCTCTCCGCGGGCAATATGGCCGAGAAACTGGGTGACGACGCGGGAGCTCCCCTCTTTCGGCGTATGCATGCTGTCCAGTCCGGAGCCGACCCAGTTGAATGGCCGGAACAGGGTGTAATCGAGTCCATCCTGCTGCGCATAGGCGCTGATGACACGATCCATCAGCTGCTTGGAACAGGAGTAGATCCAGCGGGGTTTATTGATCGGCCCAAGCACGAGATTTGACATGTTGGGATGAAATTCCTCATCACTGCACATGCCGTACACCTCGGATGTCGAGGGAAACAGCAGCCGTTTTTTATAGCGGACACAGTAGCGGACAATCGGCAGATTGGCCTCGAAATCAAGTTCGAACACCGCCAGCGGATTTGTCACATAGGTCGCCGGTGTGGCAATCGCCACCAGCGGTAGAATCACATCACACTTCTTGACGTGATATTCAATCCATTCATGGTTGATAGTGATGTCGCCTTCAAAAAAAGTGAAGCGTTCATGCTTGGCAAGATCCTGCACCCGGTCAGCGTGCATATCCATGCCGAAGACTTCCCAGTCAGTCGTATCGAGGATACGACGCGACAGGTGGTGGCCGATAAAGCCGTTAACACCCAGTAT
>JADWMH010000140.1 GCA_015767355.1 Gammaproteobacteria bacterium | reverse complement strand
CGTGGTCTGTCCCCCATTTCATCTGTAAAACATGCGGAAGAGGGGAATAATAAGATGAGAAATTTTCTATCCGGTTTTTTAATGGCTGACTGCTTGCCGACAAACCTGGTTTTCAAGCCTTTGCTGCTGCTGGGTTTCCGCCTGTGGGCCGCCAAGGTTTTTTTTGATTCCGGCATGACCAAAATCAAGAGTTGGTCGACGACGCTGGATCTGTTTCGTTATGAGTATGCGGTTCCTGTGATGTCGCCTGAAATTGCTGCCTGGCTGGCAACCGGCGCCGAGCTGATGCTGCCGGTTCTGCTGGTTTTTGGCCTGTTGACACGACCCGCTGCCCTGGGACTGTTTATACTGAACATCGTTGCAGCAACCTCCTATCCTGACATTTCACCTGCAGGAGAGATGCAGCATGCTGTGTGGGGAGTAATGCTGGCTGTGATTTTCGTCTTTGGCCCTGAGAAGATCTCTCTGGATTTTTTCTGGAGCAAAAAGCTAAAGAGTTAATCAACACCTTTTTACCACGAAAAGCACGAAAGACACGAAAAAAATTTAACTGATTGATCCGGTTTTTCGTGTGATTCATGGTTTTCTTAAAACCTAAAACCTAAAACCTATCAACTCTTCCCGTACACGGGAATTGCAGCGCCCGTGACGCAACGTGCTGCATCTGATGCCAGGAACCGAATGACATCGGCCAGCGCTTGCGGGGGTACCCACTTGCTGTGATCGGCATCGGGCATATCCTCGCGATTGCGGGGTGTGTCGATGGTTCCCGGCAGTATGCAGTTGACGTTGATGTCGCTTTCCCTGTTTTCTGCTGAGAGCGTCTCGGTGAGGGTGATGACAGCAGCTTTGGAGGCGCAATAGGGACCCATTTTCGCCTTGCCCTCACGTGCGGCGCGCGCCGATATGTTGATGATTTTGCCTCCTCCGTTTTCCAGCATGGCGGGGATAACGGCCCGGCAGCAGTTGAATACGGAGCGCACATTCAGATTCATCATGAAGTCCCAATCCCTGTCTGCAGTCTCGTGAATCAGAGGCCCCATGGTAAAGCCGCCGGCGATATTGGCGAGAATATCGATTTGACCAAATTTCCCCCTGGCTTTACTGACCATAGCGGAGACAGACTGCGGGTCGATCAGGTTTGTCGGGATGATCAGCGACTCTGTTCCCGCTGGAAGACTTCTCTGAGTCTGTAATAGACGCTCCTCGTCGATGTCGACAAGTACGATATTGGCCCCCGCAGCAGCAAATGTTTGTGCAACTGCTGCGCCTAGATTTCCGGCGGCGCCAGTGATAATGATGGTTTGATGGTTGAATTCTGACATGATTCTCTCACTCTTAATTTTGATGGTAGAGGTCGAGTGTAAAGGAACCACAGCTAAATGGCTGGAAAAATCATTCTCTCGTCTGTAAACTCAAATTCCCCGTGGATCAATTGTATTTTAATAAATGCATCATCCCTTAGTTTGAATTAATGGATCTCATTCTCTTACTGTTGCCTGTTGCCGCCGCTTCCGGCTGGCTGGCTGCCAGGCGCTCCATGCGTCAGCACCAGGAGCGTCAGTGTGAAGCGGATATGGACTCCGCCTATTACCGCGGTCTTAACTACCTGGTGAATGAACAGCCTGACAAGGCGATCGACGTTTTTGTCGGCATGCTGGAGGTCAACAGTGAAACTGTTGAAATGCACCTTGCTCTCGGCAGCCTGTTCCGCCGGCGCGGCGAGGTCGATCGGGCGATTCGCATCCACCAGAATTTGATTGCACGCTCTACTTTGTCAGCGGATCAGCGTTCGCAGGCTCTGCTGTCCCTGGGCAACGATTACATGAAAGCCGGACTGTTGGATCGTGCAGAGGGATTGTTTGAAGAGTTGGTCGAGAGCAAGCGTCAGCTGCAGCCAGCGCTGACCAACCTGAAAATGATCTATCAACATGAAAAAGACTGGCAGAAGTCACTCGAGGTGAGTCAGCGTCTGGATCTGCTTGGCGGGAAGGGAGAGGGAGATGATCAGGCTCACTTTCTGTGTGAACTCGCAGAGCTGGCGATCAAGAGCGACGATGAGGCGCAGGCCGAGAGCTATTTGAAGCAGGGGCTTGAGGTAGCCCCCCTGGCTTTACGGCCACAGTTGATCATGGCTGGAATCTCCGAAAAGCGCGGCGCCTGCCGGGAGGCCATCGTCCGCTTCAAGCAGATTGCTGATCAGCATCCCAACTATATCGGAGAGATTTTACGCCCAATGGCGGAATGCTACCGGCGTTCGCAGCAGCAGTCCCAATGGATTGAATGGCTGCGTGAGATCTACGCAAACAAGAGGAATATCCAGGTTATGCTGGAGATTGCTCACGAGCTCGAGAATAGCGAAGGGGCTGATGCGGCAATAGAGTTTTTGACTTCCGAGCTTGCCAATACACCGGATCTCAATGGCATTCACCAGTTAATCTCCATGCGCATGGCGCAGCAGGGAGAACATCAGTCGCAGTTTTTACAGATGATCAATCAGTTTGTAGAGCGCATGGCTGCCAGGCAATCTGCCTATCTGTGCCACCGCTGCGGCTTTACGACACGTACTATCCACTGGCAGTGCCCGGGTTGCCGCTCCTGGGGGACCATGCTGCCGACTGAGACCAAATAGGAGTTACGACGCATGCAATCACCTATAATCGTTGCACTGGATTACCCGACGCAACAGCCTGCATTTGAACTGCTGGAGAAACTGGATCCGCAGTTGTGCCGGGTCAAGGTGGGGAAAGAGATGTTTACCCGCATGGGGCCGGCCCTGGTAGAAGCCTGCATGAGCAGGGGATTCGATGTATTCCTCGATCTCAAATTTCATGATATTCCGAATACCGTTGCCGGCGCCTGTCGCGCAGGGGCGGATCTGGGCGTGTGGATGATGAATGTGCATGCTTCAGGCGGCCGCAGAATGATGCAGGCGGCGCGTGAAGCAGTCGACAAGTCGTCGACTGAAACGCTGCTGATTGCAGTCACTATTCTTACCAGTTTCAGTGAAGAGGAGCTTGCCGAGGTAGGATTTAGCGGTGGTGCGGCTGATAATGTCAGCCGTCTTGCAGCACTGGCCCGGAGCAGCGGCATGCATGGTGTAGTGTGCTCACCGCGGGAGGCGCAGCAGCTGCGCAGCGACCTGGGTGATGAATTTCTACTGGTGACCCCGGGGGTGCGTCCGGCTGGGAGTGATACGGCTGACCAGCGGCGTGTGATGACACCGCAGGATGCTATGAATGCCGGATCGAACTACCTGGTGATCGGTCGTCCGATCACTGCGGCTGAGGATCCAATGCAGGCACTGCAGCAAATTGCAGATTCCCTCACCTGAGGCCTTGAAACTCAAATTCGCGACCCAATATTCTCTGCATTCGTCGTAAGAAATTTAACATCTCAATAACCCGTGAATTCCGAAGCTTGTGCAGAGCTGGGATCCGCTTTACAGGGACGCGTGAATACATCCCTGTAAGCTCTGATAAAACATCCCTGTTTTATACAGCCCTGAAAAGCAATTCCCAGCCCTGCTTTCCTGCGCGGAGTTATTGAGGAATTACTAAAAAATTGAACATCATTTTGGAGATAAATATACCATGACCGTTGACGCGCACCAGGAAACACAACAATTCCAGACCGAGGTTTCACAGATTCTGAATCTGGTGATTCGCTCGCTCTATTCGAACAAGGAGATTTTTCTGCGCGAGTTGATCTCCAATGCATCTGACGCTGCAGAGAAACTCCGTTTTGAAGCTCTCTCCAATGATGCGCTCTATGAAGGCGATGCCGATCTTTCGATTCGCCTGAGCGTGGACAAGGAGAACCGCACCCTGACCATCTCTGATAATGGCATCGGCATGAACCGTGAAGAGGTGGCCGAGAATATCGGCACCATAGCGCGTTCCGGCACCAAAGCATTTTTTGAATCGATGTCCGGTGACGATGTCAAGGACAGCCGTTTGATCGGACAGTTCGGCGTCGGCTTCTACTCGGCCTATATCGTTGCGGACCGTGTCACGCTGGTCAGCCGCAGAGCAGGTGATGATGCACAGAATGGCGTCAAATGGGAGTCAGACGGCAAAGGCTCCTTCACTATCGAGACAGCCGAGAAGATGGACAGGGGCACTGATGTTATTCTGCACCTGAAAGAGGAAGAGGGTGAATTTCTGGAGGGATTCCGTCTGCGTTCAGTCATCAGCAAATTTTCCGACCACATCTCCATGCCGGTGATGATGCTGAAGGAAATTTTCGACGCAGGGGAGGATGACGAAGATGGAGATAAAGAGGCTGAACCCGAATGGGAACAGGTGAATACCGGAACAGCCCTGTGGATGCGCTCAAAATCGGAAATTAAGGACGAGGAGTATAGTGAGTTCTACAAGCACATCGCACATGATTTTGAAGAGCCGCTGGCGAAAATTCACAACCGTGTGGAGGGAACCAATGAATACACCTCGCTGCTGTTCGTTCCCAAACGCGCACCCTTCGACCTGTTTACACCGGAGCAGAAACATGGCGTAAAACTCTACGTGCGGCGCGTCTTTATCATGGATGAGGCCGACAAGTTGATGCCCCGTTATCTGCGCTTTATCAAGGGCGTGGTCGATGCTGACGATCTGCCTCTGAATGTCTCGCGTGAAATTCTGCAGCACAGCAAGAAGATCGACTCGATCCGCAATGCCAATGTCAAGCGGGTTATGACACTGCTGGAGAAGATGGCGAAAAACGATGCAGAGGATTACCAGGCCTTCTGGGATACCTTCGGCAAGGTGCTCAAGGAGGGGCCGGCAGAAGATGCCGCCAATGCAGAGCGTATCGCCGGGCTGTTGCGTTTTGTCTCGACAACATCAGGGGATGGTGTTGAAAATGTTTCACTGGACAGTTACATCGAGCGTATGCAGGATGAGCAGCAGAAGATCTATTACATGACTGCAGACTCTATCGCTGCTGCAAAGTACAGTCCCCATCTTGAAGTCTTCAAAAAGAATGATATCGAGGTGCTGCTACTGACCGATCATGTCGATGAGTGGCTGGTTTCCCACCTGAATGAATATAAGGGAAAGCAGCTGCAGTCGGTCGCCAAGGGTGAGGTCGATCTTGAGAACCTCAAGAGTGATGAGCAGAAAAAGAGCCACAAAAAGAGTAGTAAGAAGCACGAAAAGTTTTTGAAGCGCCTGAAGAAGGCCATGGGTGGAAAGGTCAAGGAGGTTCGCCTCAGTCAGCGCCTGACAGAGTCACCGGCCTGTCTGGTAGTCGAAGATCATGACATGAGCCAGAATCTGGCGCGAGTGTTACAGCAGATGGGACAGGATGCACCGCCGACAATACCGACGCTGGAGATTAACCTGGATCACCCTGTGGTGAGCAAGCTCAAATCGACACAAGAGCAGCAGGAGTTCGAAGATCTCAGCAGTGTAATATTCGACCAGGCCCTGCTGGCTGAAGGTGGCAAGCTTGAAGATCCTGCAGGCTTCGTGCGTCGCTTGAATGGCTTGCTCTCTGCGGTAAAATAACAAGTAGTTGTCTGCTATAGGAGTAACTTCTCAATAACTCCGTGGAGGATAACACCCTATAGGATGTGCCGAGCTTGCGAGGCGCATCGATTTGGTACGGATTTTGATGCGCCTCGT
>JADWMH010000139.1:4850-5667 GCA_015767355.1 Gammaproteobacteria bacterium | reverse complement strand
CTCGCTTCATGATGATTGAAAGGCAAGCCCTAAAGCTTATGAGTAGTATAGTACATAGATTCTAGAATATCTCTATAAGCTTATGGTTTGTCGTATTTTTTATTTCAGAGATGATGTTTTCCCATTATCCATGTATCGTTTCCAGAAAGGCTCCTGGCCAGGCGGTACAGTATCTCTCGATGTCTATCGCTTCTGATCTGGATTTAATAAGCTCCCTACGATTTTTTATCCTGAGCCCAGGGGGAGGAGGGTTCTTCCGAGCGGGAAAACAGTGTAATCTTCTCCTTCCCGATGAGAATGCGCTTGCTTTTGTAGAGTCCGCCCAGCTCCTTTTTGTACTTTTTTTTGCTGACTCCGAAGGCCTTGTAGATTGCTTCAGGAGGGCTTTTGTCTGTCAGGGTCGATGTGCCGTCATGGGCTTGCAGATAGTCGAGAATACGGTGTGCCAGCACGTTACGTGTCTGCTGGTCATCCAGCTGCAAACAGAGATCGATCTTTTGGTCGGGACGAATCTGCTTGATGTAGCCACGGAGTTTTTGACCAACCCTGAGGGGCTGAAAAACCTCATTGTTGTATATCAGCCCCAGGTGAGTACCATCGACAACGGCCTGATAACCCATCTCGGTGCGACTGCTTATCAATAGGTCAACAGCCTGCTGCGGCTTGAAATAGAAAGATTTTTCACTGAGATGGCCGTGCAGACTGGTGGAAGCTGCAATACGGTCTGTTTCTCCATCGAGATAGAGAAATACAACATAGGAGTTGTCGACCTGCATCGGTTTGCGCTGCTCGCTGAAGGGAACCAGCAAATCCTTGG
>JADWMH010000139.1:0-4840 GCA_015767355.1 Gammaproteobacteria bacterium | reverse complement strand
AGTCGAGAAAAGCTCCGATCCTGTTGATGGCGACCACTTTCAGGTAGGCGCACTGATCCACCATGGCATAGGGTGTTTCAGTCGTGGCAATCAGCCGGTCTTCGGAATCCCGGTAGATAAAGACTTCCAGAGAGTCACCCGGTGTGCATCCAGCCGGGACATAGCGCAAAGGAAGCAGGATTTCCCCGGCCTCTTCACCATCGAGATAAATGCCGAAGTCGACAGACTTGACTATTTGCAAATGATTGATTTTTCCAATGTTTATCATGATTCAGATGATATTAAGTTCCAGATTTTAAGTTTTAGGATGTTGGCCTTCCTCTAGCCTCACTCCGGGCATCTTTCGGAAGGAGGGAGTTAATCATACTCTTTTTGTGCGGGCCTGGATTTTATCGCCGTGTTATAATGCCCGGCGATTTTAGAACCCAAACGTTTTACTCGCTTTTTGAGGGTGTTTCTACCATGAAAAAATTACTGATTTCTGCTGTCGTAGCTGCTGCATCTTTGACAGCTGTTTCTGCTTTTGCTGGTGATGCAGCTGTTGGAAAGAGTAAATCCGCAGTTTGTGCCGCTTGTCATATGGCGGATGGTAACAGTGTTAATCCCTTGTGGCCAAAACTGGCTGGACAACATGAGAATTACATAGTTAAACAGTTGAAAGAATTCAAGAGCGCGGCGCGTAAAGACCCGATCATGATGGGGCAGGTCGCGGCTCTGACTGATGAGGATATGGACAACCTTGGGGCCTATTTTTCAGGCCAGACCCTGAAGGGCGGAGAGGCCGATCCGGCGTTGGTTGAAGCTGGCAAGCTGCTCTATACCACTGGAAATGCTAAAAAAGGAGTTGCCGCATGCGCCTCCTGTCATGCGCCCAATGGCTCCGGCAATCCCGCTGCAAACTTCCCCGCGATTGCCGGCCAGCACACGCTTTATGCTGAAAAACAACTCAAAGCATTTCGTGACGGCAGCCGGGCCAATGATGTCAATACCATGATGCAGGATGTTGCCGGCAATTTGAGTGATGCAGATATCAAGGCGGTCGCCAGCTATATCCAGGGATTACATTGATGCTTGTTGTGTGAATCATCAATGAGAAAAAGGGTGGCATTTGTCGCCCTTTTTTGATTTTGTGCCGCTGCAAACCGGTATAATTACAAAGATGATTTCTGAAGTATTTGATATCTGATGTATGAATCTTATTTCGGCCTGAAAGAGAAACCTTTCAGCATTGCTCCCGATCCCCGCTATATCTACCTCAGCGATGCACATGAAGATGCGCTCGCGCATCTGTTGTTCGGGGTGCAGGAGGGCGGTGGGTTTGCGCTGATGACCGGTGAGGTAGGCACTGGAAAAACAACGCTGTTGCGCACCCTGGTGCAGCAGTTGCCGGAAAATATCGACCTGGCGCTGGTGTTTAACCCGATGCTCTCGCCGCTGCAGTTTGTTGCGACGGTTTGTGACGAACTGAAGATCCCATACGATGCTGACAAGGCAAGCCTGAAGCTGCTGATCGATGCGCTCAACAAGCATCTGCTTGAGGCCTATCTCGATGGACGCAGAACCATTCTGGTCATCGACGAGGCGCAGGCGCTGTCCGTTGATGTGCTGGAGCAGGTTCGCCTTTTGACCAATTTGGAAACTACACGGGAAAAGTTGTTACAGATTATTCTGATCGGACAGCCCGAGCTGCGGGAGACGCTGGCGCGCACTGATATGCGTCAGCTGGCGCAGCGCATCACAGATGTTTTTCATTTAGAATCCCTTGCTCTCCAGGAAGTCCGCAACTACCTGATACATCGGTTGACCATTGCAGGCGCCCAGAAATCGATATTTTCAGACTCGGCGGTGCGTGCAATTTATGCTGCTTCCGGCGGCGTACCACGCCTGGTCAATGAGCTGGCTGACAAGGCATTGCTGGCTGCCTATGCCGGGGAGAAGCGCCAGGTTGACAAAAAAATCGTGCGGCAGGCGTCTAAACAGGTGCTGGCCAGTAGAAATGAGACTTCGTTTGGCTGGTTGTGGGGTGTCACTGCCGGGGTCGTGATTCTGGCCGCTGCCGGAATTTTCTATCTGTGGCTGCAATCCGCTCCTGCAGCAAACGCCCCCGCACTGCAGCAGCCGATGACTTCGGGGCATGAGGGAAGTAGCGAGGTTCCGGCTGCAGCTGTTATTGAACCGTCAGTTGTGCAACAGGCAAGCGTAGATGATACACCGGTTTTGATCAGCAATGGCGTCAGCACTCCCTATCTCTCAGAGGAGCCTGCAGATCAGGTAATATCACAAAATCCTGATTCGGCAGCTCCGCAAACCGGGGAGTTGATACCAGCAGAGAGTGAGTCTGAACTTCTGCCGGTGCAGGCGGCTGCTGACGTCGCATCGATGGAGCCATCATCGATGCCGGTAACCGGAGATGTGACTCTTCAACCGCAACTGGAGCAGACTGAAGGTCATGACGGGCAGCTCATCACCGCTCAGGGGACGGAACCTGAGAAGAAGAGCGTCAAACAGCGCAAAGGGGAGACCATTGCTCTTGATGAGTGGATTTATGATCATAGCGGAGAGACTTCCAGGGAGAATGCGTTAAAGGAGCTGGTTTCAGTGTGGAACGTGGATGTCGATTCGCGCAGCGATCCCTGCAGTTCGATTAGAGAATATGGCCTGCGATGCCTGAAGATGAACGGCAGCTGGGCTAAAATTAACGAGATAAACCGTCCGGTGATTGTGCAACTGCATCTTGGGGATCAGCGTTCTCACTATGTGGCGCTGCTGGGAAGTGATGATGAATCTGTGGTAATACGCTTCAATGCAGAGGTTTATCGTTTTCCACAAAAGGAACTGAGCGCCAGATGGTTCGGTGATTTTGAGTTGATCTGGCAGGAGCCGCCGATGGGCTTCCGCTCTGCAATGCGCCCCGGTGACAGTGGAGAGCAGATCGAATGGCTGCGTGATCGTCTCGGGGAGATTAACGGAGAGGAAATTCCGACTGAGAATGGAGTGGATCTCTTTGATGAGCCTCTGGCCGAGGCTGTACGTCTTTTTCAGGAAGGCAATCATCTGACGCCGGATGCGATGGTTGGCATGCAGACGATTATCCGTCTTAACTCGGCCTCTCCATCGGACAGCGGGCCGCGCCTCAAGGTGAAAGGGTAGGCGGCTGTGTCCCTGATTCTCGACGCATTGCGAAAATCTGAACATGGGCGTCATGGCGCCTCGGATTCCGTGCTCCCGCTCATTGTGACACCGCGTGCAGGCAGGGTGCGGAAAAAGCGGGTCGCCTATCTGCCGATCCTGATTATGCTGCTTGTTGTGAGCGCAACAGTCGTCATCTTCCTCTACCGGGAGACGATTTTTCCACCACGATCAGTGGCTCAGGTGTCTCCTGTCCCTGCAGTTGCAAAGCCGCAAATGACACAGCGGAGTCAACAACAGACGCAACGACAGAGGCAGGCAGAGGTGCCTGTAAAAGTGCCTGTAAAAGCGCTGCAACAGGCATTGCCGCCTGATGTTGAGCCGGCTCAATCCATTGCGCCGCTAAAAAGTGAAAAGTTGCCAGTCTCCAAGCCTGAAATTACTATGCCTGATTCTGCTGTTGCAGATCGGTCGAAACTAGTAGAGCGCAGCCTGCCGCTGAAGCCTGAGTCAGCAACTCCACCTGAATCGAAGCCTAAGCCCGCACCTAAACTAATAGCTAAACCAAAACCTGAGCCCGTTAAACGGGATGCAATTCCCGCTGCACTCTCAACATTCCCTGCAGATTTTATCCGCAAGATACAGCCGCTGCATCTCGACTTCCATGTCTACTCCTCAGACATCAGCAGGCGTATGGTCTATATCAACAACCGCGAATATGAGGAGGGTGATCGTTTGAAAAACGGTTTAAAAGTTGTTCGCATCGTTCCCCGGGGCGCGGTCATGCAATGGAATCAGCAAACATTTTTGCTGACCGCACAGGATTAACTCTTGTCTGAAGAGAGTGTTCAGCAACGCTGCTTCGGAGGCGTCGCCCGCCTCTATGGCGATGCGGGACTGGAACGCTTTCAACGCTCACATGTGTGTGTGGTCGGTATTGGCGGGGTTGGCTCCTGGGTTGCTGAAGCACTGGCGCGCAGTGGTATTGGAACGCTGACGCTGATCGATATGGACCATATCTCCGTTTCGAACATCAACCGTCAGCTTGTCGCGCTGCACAGTACTCTGGGAAAAGCCAAGGTGCAGGTATCACAGCAACGCATCAGTGATATCAATCCTGCATGCAGGGTCATCCTGCACGAAGAGTTCGTAACGCCGGAAAACCTGGATGATCTCCTTGATCCGGCTTTTGACGTGATCATCGACTGCATCGACAATTTCCGCCGCAAAGCAGCTCTTATCGCCTGGTGCCGGCGAAAAAAAATCGCTGTCGTCACCGTTGGCGGTGCAGGCGGCAAGAGTGATCCGGCAAAACTGCGGATCGCTGATCTCAGCCGTACACACAAGGATGTGTTGCTGTCGCGAACGCGCAAGGAGCTGCGTCAGCAATACGGTTTTCCCCGTAATCTCAAGCGGCGCTTCTCTGTGCCGGCTGTCTATTCAATGGAAGAGGTGAAAGGAGGGAAGGGGAGTGGCCTCAACTGCGGTGGACTGGGTTCGGTCACGCATGTAACAGCGACTGCCGGATTGTTTGCCGTCTCCAGGGTGCTGGAGTTGCTGTGCAGGCGTGAGGGAAATAAGAGAGGCAACTAATACAGCCATAGGATGTGTTGAGCGACAGCGAAGCTACCGCGTCCTGCTCACGCCCCTGACCTACATCCATGTAGGCCAAGCGCATCAATATCTCTTCTACCATGATTTTAATTATGGA
>JADWMH010000028.1 GCA_015767355.1 Gammaproteobacteria bacterium | reverse complement strand
GCGGACCGTTTTCCAGTCTCTGCACGCGTCCCCTGAGATCATAAAAGCCATCTTCAAACACCTTGATCAAACGCTCCCGGACAATTTCCCGCGCTTCATTATCCCGCGCCATAATCACAAACTGCGCCAGATTGCTGTGCCTTAACTCCTGCTGCATGGGGAGATAGAAGCGTGGAGAACCGCCACCGATATAGGCGACATAATTGACGATATTTTCATCTCCGGCCAGCAGCTCTTCCAGTTTATTGCTCTGTGCCCGGGTTGCCTTGAATGAACTTCCCTGGGGCAGCCACAAATCCACGATCAATTCATTGCGGTTGGAACTGGGGAAGAACTGGTTTTCTACGAAACGGAATGAATAGAGTGAAAATGCGAAAATAAGCAGGGTGATGATGATGACGCTTTTACGCCAGTTGACGCACCAGGTGACGATGCGGCGAAAGCGCGCATAAAAAGGTTTTTGATAGACATCCACCTCCTCTCCCTGTGTGGTTTTATATGCCGGCAGCAAGTGATAGCCCAGAAAGGGCACAAAAAATACCGCCACCAGCCAGGAGATCAGCAGCGCCATCCCGACCACAATAAAAATTGAGCCGGTATATTCACTGGCGGAAGACTTGGCCAGAAAAACAGGTAGAAAACCCGCCACCGTGATCAGGGTGCCGGTTAACATCGGGAATGCGGTATTGGTATAGGCGAATCCCGCCGCCTTGAAGCGATCCCAGCCCTGCTCCATTTTTATCGCCATCATCTCGACGGAGATCATCGCATCATCCACCAGCAAGCCCAGTGAAATGATCAAAGCGCCAAGAGAGATCCGCTGTAAATCAATGCCGCCCAGCTTCATTCCCAAAAAGGTGATGCCCAATACCAGTGGAATAGATATAGCCACCACCAATCCTGTGTGCAGTCCAAGACTGAGAAAACTGACCAGCAGCACGATGACTACCGCTTCAAGCAGCACCTTGAGAAATTCATGCACCGAGCTTTTTACGATGGTGGGCTGATGCGCTACATTGTGTACTTCGATACCAATCGGTAAGTTGGCCTGGATTTTACGCATTGTCTTATCCAGATTTTCGCCCAGTTTCAGGACGTCACCCCCTTTGGACATGCTCACTGCCAGGCCGATGACCTCTTCTCCCATAAAATGCATTTTAAATTGCGGGGGTTCTTCATAGGCGCGATAAATCCTGGCGATATCTCCCAGCCGAAACAGGCGGTCATTGGAGCGAATGCCCACCTTGCTGATCTCCTCCACCGATGCCAGACGACTGACGCGAATATAGATCCGGTCAGAATCTGTATTGACATCACCTGCAGGGGTCAGGAAATTCTGCTGATTCAGAGTGTCAAAGATCAGGGTGGGATTGAGTCCGAGCTTGGATAATTTAACGTTGGAAATTTCAATATAGATTTTCTCTTCCTGAACGCCGATCAGATCCACCTTGGCAACATCAGGAACACTCAATAAGTGCAGGCGGACTTCATCGACATAATTGCGCAGACTGGCATAACTGAAACCATCCGTGGTAAATGCGTAGATAATGCCAAACGTATCGCCGAACTCATCATTGGGGAAGGGCCCCTGTACTCCTGCCGGCAGGGTATGTTTGATATCACCGAGTTTTTTTCTGACCTGATACCAGGACTCCGGCACTTCTTCGGGAGGGGTGAAATCCATGAGGTTCACAAACACCATGGATTCTCCGGCTTTGGAATAACTGCTCAAATAATTCAGCCAGGGGGTCTCCTGGAGCTTTTTCTCCACCCTGTCAGTCACCTGCTGTTCAACCTCGAGCGCTGTCGCACCGGGCCAGAGAGTGCGGACCGCCATCACCTTGATGGTGAATTCCGGATCTTCAGCCTGTCCCAGTTCCCGATAAGAGAAAAGTCCCGCAATAAAAAATGCGAGCATAAAATAGATCGTCAGGGAACGATGCTGCAACGCCCATTCTGAAAGATTCAAGCGGGTCACAATTTTTTCCCTTGCAGCAGGCGGACTTGTTGATCCGGCACGAGTTTATTCACACCGGCAGTCACTACTCGCTCCCCCTGTTCGAGGCCGCCGCTGATCAGCGCCGCATCATATTGGTATTCTGCTACTTCTATAGGATGCAAATTGACACGGGAAGTTTTTTCCGAGTATATCCACACCGCCGGCTTCCCATCTTTCTGGAAGATGGCTGAGAGGGGCAGGTGAGCTACCTTGCCCTGTTTTTTCTGCATCACCACAACGGAGGTGGTCATGCCTAGTTGCACCACTTCATCGGCATCAAGCAGAGTGATTTTAACGGAATAGGTTCTGGTGACGGGATCGGCGCCGGGAGAGATTTCACGCACCCGGCCCTTGTAAAGCTTGTCCGGATTGATCCACATGTTGATTTTTATGTCGTCGGCATGGCGCAATTCGTTCAGGCGGTTTTCCGCAACGGCGATGACGACCTCCTTCTCCTGTGGCAATGCCAGGTTCACAACTGTCTGACCGGCAACGATCACCTGTCCAACCTCCATATCCAGTGAGGTAATGACACCGCCTTTATCACTATGCAGCGAGGTATATTCAGTCTGGTTGCGCGCCACATCCGCCTGGGCCTCGGCCTGTTTGAATCGCGCGTTGGCTACAGCATCGGCATTGCTATACTCCTGCCACTCAGTGGCGCTGACCACTTTATCCTTATACAACTGTTCATAGCGCTTGAGATCCGAGGCGGCTTTCTCTTTTTCAGCCCTGGCTGCCGCCAGACCGCCTTCTGCTTCCATCAATTGCAACTGGTAATCCTGCGGATCGAGCCTGGCCAACAGAGCGCCCGGCTCAACCACATCCCCGACTTCCACAAATCGTTCAATAATCTTGCCATTGATGCGGAATCCCAGCGCCATTTCATAACGCGCCTTCACTTCGCCGGCATACCGGGATTTCTGCCAATAGTTCTTAATATCCACCAGTTGGGTCAGAACCGGACGGACCAGTGGCTCAGCCGGCGGCGCCCGATCACAGCCAGGGAGAAGAGAGCCGCAGAGTAATAAGACTAAGATCAATAGTGAAATCTTTTTTTTCAAAGGCATGTTCATTTGGAACCCGCTTAGGTTGATGGGTGGCGAGTGGGGGAGTTGTATGCAGTATACTTGAGATGTTCTAATCTTGGCCAACTGCGCTCTGGTTTGGCGACAGGGAATAACCATTTTGAAATTCATACACGCAGCCGACATCCACCTCGACAGCGCCCTGCGCGGCCTGGAGCGTTACGAGGGTGCTCCTGTGGAGGAGATTCGCAGCGCCACGCGCCGGGCTTTTGACAACCTGGTGCAACTGGCGATCGATGAACAGGTGGCTTTCGTGCTGCTGGCAGGGGATCTCTATGACGGTGACTGGAAAGACTACAATACCGGCCTCTATTTAGTCGGGCAAATGCAACGTCTGCATGATGCTTCTATCCCGGTCTTCATTGTTGCCGGCAACCATGATGCCGCCAGCCAGATAACCAAGAGTCTGCGTCTGCCGGATAATGTCACGCTTTTTTCCACGCGCAAGCCGGAAACGGTAATCCTGGATGATGTGGACGTGGCCATCCACGGCCAGGGTTTTTCTACACGGGCAGTCACAGAGGATCTCTCCCGGGGCTATCCGCAGGGTGACGCGCAGTATTTTAATATTGGTCTTTTGCATACCTCTCTCGACGGCAAGCCGGGGCATGAGCCCTATGCGCCCTGTTCTGTCGATGGCCTGCGCTCCAGGGGCTATGACTACTGGGCGCTGGGGCACGTGCATCAGCGTGAGGTCATCAGCAAAGATCCATGGATCGTTTTTCCGGGAAATGTCCAGGGACGGCATATCCGCGAGACTGGCCCCAAGGGGTGTACGCTCGTGAGTGTCGATAACGGGATTGTCAACAGTGTCGAACATGTCGATCTCGATGTCATGCGCTGGACGCAGTGTGAGGTGGATATCTCTACAAGCGACAGCCTGGATGATCTCTATGAAGATGTGCGCACGCGACTGCAGCAGATTGTTGACGAAGCGGACGGACGCTCAGTGGCCGTGCGCATCGTTCTGCTGGGGAAGACGCCGCTGCATGCGCAACTGCACGCGGGCGCCGAGAGACTCAAGCAGGAAGTTCGTGCGCTTTGCAATGGTTTTGGCAGCGCCGGCATGTGGCTGGAGAAACTCTCGATAAAGAGCGCTCCCGCGCCTGGGGACGATGAAGCTGTGAGCAGTGATGAGGCGCTCGGAGGTTTGCTTGGCGTCATCCGCAAACTGGAAGTGGATGATGCGGCTGCGGCCTCTCTACTCGACGAGGTTGCTGCACTGGGCGGCAAGCTGCCGCCGGAGCTGCGCAGCGGTGATGATGGTTATGATCCGGCAGATCCTCAGCAGCTCGAGGATATTCTCGAAGATGTGAAGGAGCTGCTGGTCAACCGTTTGCTCGCGACGGAGGGCGGCGGCTGATGCAATTGTGCAGACTCGGACTTGCCGCTTTTGGCCCTTTTACAGACCACCTTCTGGATTTCGAAAGCAGCGGCGCCACGCTGCATATCGTCTATGGCGCCAACGAAGCCGGAAAGAGTTCTGCGCTGCGCGGCCTCAAGGCGCTGCTCTATGGCATCCCGGCTCGCACTACTGATAACTTTATTCATACTCATCAGGATATGCGTGTCGGCGGTTGCCTGCGTTCACAAAACGGAGACGAGCTCGATTTTGTTCGCCGCAAAGGACGCAAGGATACGCTCCTCTCTGTTGAAGGCACACCACTCGATCCAATGGCATTGAAGGCATTCTTGCAGGGCGTATCGGCAGATTTTTTCGAGTCGCTGTTCGGCATCGATCACGGCGCACTGGTGCGCGGCGGCGAGGAGATCCTCGATCAGAAAGGCGAAGTTGGGCAGGCGCTTTTTTCTGCAGCGCTGGGGAGTCAAATGCTGCATCAGCTGCTCGATGAACTCGATGCCGAGGCCGACGCCTTGTTCCGTCCACAGGCTTCGACGCGGCAAATCAATGTTGCAGTGAAAGCGTACAACGAATTGCAGCGGGAGATCAGGGAGAAGTCACTTTCATCTTCCCTGTGGAAAACAAAGTGCAGCGAAGTCGAGAGCGCAGCCAGTCGATTGAATGTGATTGCCGAAGAGATTTCCGCATCCGCCAGTGAGCTAAATCGCCTGCAGCGCATCCGGCGTGTGCAGCCAAAATTCGCTCGCCGCAGTGAACAGTTGCTTCAGCTTGCAGCCCTCGGAGATGTGGTTGTACTCTCTGATGATTTTAGCAAACGGCGTCAGCAGGCTATGCAAAAGCTGCAGAGCGCACAGGAGAGCAATAGAAAAACTTTAATAAATTACAGTGAAATAGAAGAAGAACTTAAAGGTATTTCAATTAACGAAGTATTGTTGGATTTAGGTGAAACCATCCAGCTGTTGCATGAAAGAGTCGGCGAGCATCGCAAGGCAATGCAGGATCGCCCGGGGTTGAAGGTGCGATCTAGTCAGCTTCTCTCTGACGCTGAAACACAGTTGCAGGAGATCCGTCCCACTCTTCAGCTGGATGATGTAGAGCAGCTGCGCCCGGTCTATGCGGGGCGGCAGCGTATTGCCGAGCTGGGCGCCGGTCGGCAATCCCTGGCTGCAGCGCTCAAGCAGGTCGAAAAGGAGCGTTTTGAAACGCAGGCCGCCCTGCAGGAGTGTCGCGAGCAGCGTCGGCAACTGGCGAAGCCAGGCTCTGCGGATGCGCTGCGCAGTGCGCTCGATGCGGCCAGAAAGGAGGGCGATCTCGAAGCGATCTCTGCTGCTGGCCGCAACGAGCTTGAAGTGCTTGAGCAGCAGGGCGCCGCCGAGCTTGCGCGGCTGACACTGTGGAAAGGATCTCTGCAGGATGTGGTAGTGCTGCCGTTGCCGACGCGTGAGAGCATCAACCGTTTTGAAAAAAGTTATGAGCAGCTCGAGCGGCAATTGCAGCGGCTCACGGAGAAGCAGGAGGAGTTGGCGCAGAGTGGCTACAGGCTGAAAAGAGAGCTTGAAGAGATGCAGGGGAGTGGCGACGCGCCTAGCGAAGAGCGCCTCGAAGAGAGTCGTGGCGTGCGTGATCGGCTGTGGAGCCTGCTGCGGCGTCGCTGGCTCGATGATGAAAACAGCGACTCCGAACTCAGCGAAATCGGGGACGGGAGTTCGCTTGCGGATCAGTTCGAGCAGCGCATCGAAGAGGCGGATGAGATCTCGGACCGCTTGCGGCGCGAGGCCGATCGAGTGCAGCAACTGGCGGCATTGGCTGCAGATCTGCGCGAGATCGAGCTGCGTTCCAGCCAGGTCGAGGAGCAACTGCAGGACTCTACCGATGAGCGGCTGCAGACCGATATCGAGTGGCAGTCGCTATGGGCGCCCTGTGCTATTCAACCTCTGCCACCGCGCGAGATGCGTGAGTGGTTTTCCAGGGTTGAGAAACTACGTGATTTGGTAAATAATATAGATATAAAAAATAAATATAACAAAGAGATGGGGGGAAAACTTAATATACATTATGGGGGGATTGAAGCGCAGCTCAGACAACTGGAAAAGATGCCTGAGAAGAGAGTTTCGTATGCAAGGTTGCTGAATATAGCCGTGGGTGTCGTTGCCGCCATTGATCTGTTGCAAGAGCGGCAACAGGGTTTGTTCGAGGATGAGACCAGCTTCAAGCAGAAGTTGCGCATGCTCGATAGCGGCAAGCATCAAGCCGAGACCGAGTTTGATGCCTGGAAGTTGCAATGGCGTGATGCAGTTGCAGGGTTGGGGCTTACGCACATAGCTTCGCCTTCAGAAGTGAATACCCTGATTGAGAAGTGCGGGGAGCTTTTCGGCAAACTCAAAGAGGCGCACATACTGCAGCAGCGCATCGATGGAATCGACAAGGACGCCGAACTGTTTCGACAGCAGGTGGGGCGGGTTATCGAACAGGTGTCGGAGGATTTCTCTGAACTCTCTGAAGAGGATGCTGTGGTTCGACTCAATGCGTTGCTGACAGACAACCGTGCGTGGCATACTAAATTTAAGGCTTTGGAAAAGCAGTCGCGTAAATTACATTTGGAGAAGCAGGAGAGCGCCGAGACGATCAAAAGCATGCGGGATAGATTGCAGACACTCTGCGCCGAGGCGCAATGCGGTGACCTGGCAGAACTCGAGACGGCTGAGCGGGACTCCGACGAACACCTGCGGCTGAAGAGGGAGCTGGCGGATCTGGAGCGGCAGATTCTGGAGGCTGGCGAAGGAGCGAGTCTTCAGCAGCTTGAAGCAGAAGCGCAGCATGCGCATGCGGATAGTTTGCCAGCGGAGATTGCGGCCCTCGAACGCAGCATCGAGGAGGAGTTGTTGCCGCAGCAGAGAGAATTGGCTGAAGAGAAGGGCCGTTTGCACAAGGAGCTGGAACTGATGGATGGCAGTGATGCTGTTGCGCTGCTTGCCGAGGAGAGTCAATCCGCACTGGCCGATATCCGTTCACACGCAGAGCACTACGTGCGCGTCAAACTCGCCGCGCGGATTCTGCGCGATCAGATCGAGGAGTACCGTAAACACAATCAGGGGCCGTTGATTAAGCGCGCCAGCGAACACTTTGCCGCGTTGACCGGCAATTCATTCGCCAGCCTGCAGACGGATTTTAACAGCAAGGACGAGCCGGTGCTGGTTGGCATACGTCCCGATGACGCCAGGGTGCATGTCGAGGGAATGAGTGCGGGAACCAGGGATCAGCTCTACCTGGCGCTGCGCCTGGCGTCACTCGAAAAATACATTCACAACGCCGGACCCATGCCCTTCATCGTCGATGACATTCTCGTCGATTTTGATGACCAGCGCTCCAAGGCTGCATTGGAGAGGCTCTCACAGCTCTCCCTACAAACCCAGGTCATCCTCTTCACCCATCACATGCAACTCGTCGAGCAGGCGGAAAGCCTTGGTAAAGCGCATGTGCAAATACATAAATTATAATATTTAATAAATAGTTAACAGATAATATTAATGTTATATATCTATCATAGCAACAAAATGGAGTCACTGTTGCAGGCGCTGCTGCAGGTGCTTGAACAGCCACTGGATAATATTTTTTCCGCAGAGACCATCCTGGTGCAGAACCAGGGGATGGCGCGCTGGATCACACAGGGGATCGCCGAGCGCCAGGGGATTGCGGCCAATCTGGACTTTCCTCTTCCAGCCACTTTTATCTGGCGTATTTTCGAGCTTCAGCTGGAGCGGGTTCCAGACTCCTCCAGCTTTGACAAGGAGTCACTGCTGTGGCGCTGCATGGCGCTGTTGCCTCGATACGCGCAGACCGAGGGCTTCGAGGAGATCGCAAACTACCTGTCGGGGGATGAAGCCACACTCAAGTGTTATCAATTGAGCCGGCGAATTGCTGATCTGTTCGATCAATATCTGGTTTACCGTGCGGAGATGATCAGGAGATGGGAGGCGGGAGAGGAGACGCACTGGCAGGCGAGATTGTGGCGCGCTATGCGTGAGAACTCTTCGGAGCCGCATCGTGCAGCGCTGATCGAGGAGTTTCGCACCAGTCTCGATGCTCAGGGCGCCGCTGCGGAGATGCCGCAGCGAATCATGCTGTTTGGCCTCTCGGCTTTACCGCCTCTTTACCTCGATATGATTGCATCGCTCTCGGAGCATGTTGAGGTGCATCTCTTTTTGCTCAATCCCAGCCTCAACTACTGGGGAGATATCATCTCCGAAAAAGATCTGGCTCGCCTGCGCGGCTTATGGCGGAGTCATGACCGCAGCGACGTCAGTGAACTTTACATGGCGGGAAATCCGCTGCTGGCTTCGATGGGCAGGCAGGCGCGGGATTTTCTCGATCAGATGCATGAGTACCAGGCTGTCGATTTCGATTTTTTTGAAACTCCCGGGCAGGGAACCCTGCTGGCGGCAGTGCAGGAGGATATTCTCAATTTGCAGCAACGCGGTATTGGAGAGCTTCCCGTGGGTGTCATCGAGCCCTCTGATACATCAATCCAGGTTCACAGCTGTCACAGTCCAATGCGTGAAGTACAGGTGCTGCATGATCGTCTACTGTCGCTGTTTGCTTCAATGACGGAACTGACGTCGCAGGATGTGGTGGTGATGTCGCCTGATATCGATCAGCTCTCTCCCTATATCGATGCAGTTTTCGGCGGGGCGCCACCGCAGCGTCATATTCCTTTCAGTATCGCCGACCAGGCTGATGCAGCGCAGGATCCACTGGTCGAGACTTTGCTGGACTGGCTGGAGCTGCCCTTTGAGCGGTTCGAGGCGCCAGTGGTGCTCTCATGGCTGGAACTGCCTGCTGTTCAACGGCGATTCAGACTCGACCAGACAGCTGTAGAGCGCATACGTGAGTGGGTCTCAGCCAGCGGTATCCGCTGGGGAATCGACAGCGAACACCGCGAACAGCTGGGTATCGGTGAAGCTGACAACAGCAACAGCTGGGCCTTCGGCTTCCAGCGCCTGTTTCTCGGCTATGCATTGTCACCGCACAGCGGTCTCTATCGATCCATCGCGCCCTTCACCGATGTCGAGGGCGGGGAAGCGCCATGGCTTGGCGAGTTGCAGGCGTTTATCGAGCTGCTTGACGGCTGGCGAAAAGAGCTGGCCAGGCCTGTGAGCATTGCGCAATGGCAGCGCAGAATCAATCTGATGATGGAGCAACTTTTTCTACCGGATGAGGATGAGGAGCAGATTCTCAACTCTGTCAGGGATGCACTGGATAAACTGGTCGAGCATGCGCAACGTGCTGGATTTGATGACAGGCTGGATGCGCCGGTGCTGCGCCAGCACCTGGCTTCACAGGTTGGCTCCGGCTCGGGGTCGCGACGGTTTCTGACCGGCAGGGTTACCTTCTGCAATATGGTGCCGATGCGCTCTATCCCGTTTCGTGTCGTCTGCCTGCTGGGGATGAATGACTCAGACTATCCGCGCATCGATAAGCCACTCGGGTTTGATCTGATTGCGCAGCATCCACGCAAGGGGGATCGTTCCCGGCGCGAGGATGACCGCTACCTGTTTCTGGAGTCGATCCTCTCTGCCCGTGAGGTGCTCTATATCAGTTATGTCGGTCACAGCCAGCAGGATAACAGCGTCAAGCTGGCCTCGGTGGTTGTCTCTGAACTGCTCGACTATGTGCAGCAGGGCTATCGGCTGGCAGAGGGCGATCTGCGTCATCATCTGCTGACCTGGCATCCTCTGCAGCCGTTCAGTGAGCGCAACTTCAGGCTGGGAAGCTACGCGGCCGAATGGCTTGAACGCGGCGATGGGCGGCAGCAGTTTATCGGTGACGCTCTCTCTTTGGTGGATGAATTCAGTGAAGTGATCGAACTGAACGAGCTGAAGGCATTTTTCGTCAATCCCGCCCGCTCTTTCCTGAAGCGGCTGGGAATTGGGAATGCAGAATATGACGAGGCGCTTGAAGAGAGCGAGCTGTTCGAGCTGGATAACCTCGAAGCCTATTTCCTGAAAGATGCAGTGCTCTCTGAATTGCTGCATGGAGGTGATAGTGAGAGCTGTTACAAACTTGCTAAAGCGCGGGGTGAACTTCCGCATGGCAGTTTTGGTGAGATAACCTTCACGCAGACAACAGGGCAGCTGGAGGAGTTCGCGCGGCAGGTTGCATCCATGCAGGAGCAGCAGGGTTTGCCGGTTGATATCAGGGTTGAAGTGGAGGGGGCGACGATTGAGGGCAGAGTGTCAGCACTTGCAGGTGGTGGATGCTTCAGCTACCGTCCGGCAAAACTCAAACCGAAGGATCAGCTGATGCTGTGGATCGATCATCTCGCACTCTGTGCTGCCGGTAAAGGTGGCGAGAGCACTCATCTTGCTGAAGATAAGCTGTTCAAGCTGGATGCCGTGGAGCAGGTAGCAGCGGTTTCGGAGCTGGATGAGCTGGTGAAGCTCTATCGTCAGGGGCAGAATATGCCGCTCTCCTTCTATCCTGTGACTTCACTTGCCTACGCCAAAAAGATTGCCGATGGTAAAGATGAAAACGCGGCTCTCTTCTCTGCAGGCTATGCATGGGAGGGGAGTCAATACGCACGCGGGGATAGCCTCGATCCCTGGTTTGACCAGGCAATGCGTGGACGGAATCCATTGGATGAGCCATTCTGCCAGATTGCACAGCAGGTTTATGTGCCGATGTTGAATGCAGCCGGTAAGGGGTAACGTATCTTCTGAATAATTCTGTCATTGCGAGGGAGTCTAAGCGACTGCGGCAATCTTATTTGTAGAACTGTAGGGAGCAGTAAGCGACAGCGCATCGCACCTTCCCATGCGGCGCAATGCACTATCGTTTATTGCGCCCTACGTTATTACGGGCTCAAATGATGTGTGGGGTTATTGAAAAATTTCGAGAGTGATAATGCAAACACTGAATATCGACACCTTTCCGCTCGATGGCATGCGCCTGATCGAGGCCAGCGCCGGCACCGGTAAAACCTTTACCATTGCCGCCCTCTATCTGCGACTGCTGATCGAGAAGAAGTTGGATGTCAGCAGCATCCTGGTGGTGACATTCACAGAGGCCGCGACAGAGGAACTGCGTGATCGTATTCGCGCGCGTATCCATGATGCCCTGCTATGGCTCGAGGGGCGCAAGGATACAACTGATCTATTTGAACTGCTGGAACCGCTGAAGGGAGAAAGTAAGGTGATCGAGCGCCTGCGTGACGCACTCACCTGCATGGATGAGGCGGCGATCTTCACCATTCACGGTTTTTGTCAGCGCACACTCACCGAGAGCGCCTTCGAGAGCGGGGTGCTGTTCGATGCCGAATTCATCACCGATGAGTCGCTGCTGCGGCAGCAGGCAGCCAGGGATTTTTGGCGCAACCGCTTTGCCGCCGCTCCGGCACAGCTTGCCGAGTGGCTCTCTGCGCAGTGGAGAAGTCCGGATGCATTACTCAGTGATGTCTCGGAGTTGGTCGATAACCCGCAAGCGGTGCTGCAGCCGCAGATCGAGAGAGAGGCCGTTGAGCAGTTGCAGCAGCAACTCAAAAATTGCTTTGATGAGATGTGTGAGCTATGGCGAGCGGATCAGGCTGAGGTGGTTGATCTTTTGAGCTCTTCGACAGCATTGAGGCGCGTAGCAGGCAATTACAGACAGGATAATCTTGACGCCGTCTTATCGTCAATCTCCGAAATGATTGCAGCAGGTGTAGGCTCTTATGTTCTCCCTGACGGATTCGAGTTGCTTACAACTGACAAGCTGCAAAGCTCATTGAAGCCGGCATCAGTCAAAAAAGGCGAGATGGCCCCATCTCATAAGATATTTAATAAGGCTCAGCAACTATTTGATATATCAATAGAACTAAATCTATATCGACGGGTTTTATTGTTGGTTGAGGCGTCCAGCGCCATCCGCAGTTCCATCGATAGACGCAAATCGCAGCAGCGGGTGTTGTTCTTTGACGACCTCCTCAACAAGCTCGACCGGGCGCTGCAGGGGGAGGGCAGAGAGAAACTCATCGAGCGCATCAGGAAGCGTTACCCGCTGGCCATGATCGATGAGTTCCAGGACACGGATCCTGTGCAGTACCGCATCTTCAGCTCCATCTACAGCGGATGCCCCAAATGCGGACTCTTCATGATTGGTGACCCCAAGCAGGCGATCTACAGTTTTCGCGGTGCAGACATCTTCACCTACATGCAGGCGCGGCGGGATACCGAGGCCGAAGCCGGTCACTTTACTCTTGGCGTTAACTGGCGCTCACACTCCAACCTTGTCGGCATGATCAACCGGCTGTTCGCTCGTGCAGAGAGCCCCTTTATCTATGACAGAGATATCGCCTTCCAGGAGGTGAAGTCTGCCGGCAGGGCGGATAAGAGCGCCCTGACGATCGACGGTGCTGAAGTCGAGCCGATGGTAGCCTGGTTCATACCGCTCGATGATGAGAACAAGCGTGGTGGAACGATCACAAAGAAATGGGCGGGAGTGCATGTTGCTGATGGCTGCGCCACCGAGATTGCACGGCTGCTGAATCTTGGCCGCGAGAAGCGGGTGCTGCTCGGTGAAATCCCGCTTACTGCACGTGACATTGCTGTATTGGTGAGAGACCGTTTTCAGGCAAATGATATTCGTCAGGCGCTGGCCCGGGTCGAGGTCAACAGCATCACCATCAGTCGCGACACTGTCTTCGATACCGATGAGGCGCGCGATCTCTCGCATTTGCTGCGTGCAGTTGCCGAGCCGGGGAATGCCGTACTGCTGCGCACTGCTCTGGCTACGCGTCTATTGGGATGGAGTGCAAAACGCATCCATGAACTGGGTAATGACGAGGAGAGATGGGAGGCGAGAGTGGCTGCTTTTCACGCCTACCATGCGATCTGGCTGGAGCATGGTTTTATGCAGATGCTCTACAGGTTGATGCGCAGCGAGGGGATTATCAGTGTGCTTCTGGCTTCGACAGAAGGTGATCGGCGCATGACAAATCTTCTGCAACTTGCTGAATTGGCACAGGTTGAATCGCGTTCTATTCCCGGAGTCCAGAATCTGCTGCGCTGGCTGGCTGATGAACGCGAGCTTGCAAAAGATAGCAGTCCCGGTGATGAACAGCAGCTGCGCCTGGAGAGCGACGAGAACCTGGTGCAGATCGTCACCATCCACAAGAGCAAGGGGATGGAGTATCCGCTGGTGTTCCTGCCCTATATCTGGTCGTCAAGGAAAACCACTGACAAGGGGATTATCAAGTTTCACGATGAGCACAAGCATCTGCTGCATGTTGACCTGGGTTCAGAGCAGCGTGAGGAGAGTATCCGGTTGGCGGAGCGTGAACGTCTCGCCGAGGATCTGCGCCTGCTCTATGTGGCGCTGACCCGCGCGCAGCAGCGCTGCTACTTCTCCTGGGGGCTTTTTAACGGCGCTGCAGATTCGGCCATGGCCTGGCTGCTGCATCAGTCAGAATCTGCAGCAGGCTCTCCCGAATGCATCATGGAGCAGCTGGATAATGAGAAGATCAAGTCAGCTCTATTGTCGTTGAATGAAACGAGTGGGTTTGAAGGAAACAGCAACACTGGAGTGCGTCTGCTGGTCACCGAACTGCCGGATGATGCCGTCAGTTTTAAACAGAGTGAAGATACCGCAGAGCCGCCGCAGGCGTTGCAATTCACAGGCAAAGTCGAACAGAGCTGGCAGCTGACCAGCTTCAGCGGACTCTCCAGTCACCTCAAGCATGACTACCGTATCGATCTGCCGGATTTCGACTCGTTGGATATGCCAGCGGTCGCAGAACAGGTGCAGGATGCGACGCCATCACGTTTCACTTTTCCCCGCGGCGCCCGCGCAGGTGAGTGTCTGCACACCATACTGGAGGAGCTCGACTTCCCACGGGCTGACCCGGAGCAACTCGATGCTGTGGTCGAGCGCAAACTCGATCAGTTCGGATTTGATGAGAAGTGGCGGAGTGTAGTGAGTGAGTGGATGCAGTCGATACTGGATACTCCTCTTGACAGCGATGCATCACTGCGGCTGAGGATCCTCGGCAGGCAGCAGCGTTTTGTCGAGATGGAGTTTCACTATCCGCTGTCAGGATTAACTACTGATGGTCTCAATGGCATTATGAAGCAACTCGCCAGTTTTCATTCTGATCAGCCGCAGCTTAATTTCAACCCGGTCAATGGCATGATGAAGGGCTTTATCGATTTGATCTTCGAGCATCAGGGGCGTTTCTATGTCGCCGACTACAAGAGCAACCACCTGGGCGATCACTTCGATCATTATCAGCGTGATGCTTTGCAGACCGCCATCGGCGAGCATCGTTATGATCTGCAGTACCTGGTCTACACGGTGGCGCTGCACCGTTATCTCAAACTGCGCCTGCCGGATTATGATTGCGATAAAAATTTTGGCGGCGTCTATTACCTCTTTCTCAGAGGCATGGATCAAGAGCATGGCGCTGACAGAGGCGTCTATTACGACAGACCGGAGAGTGTGCTTATCGAGAGGCTCGACCGGCTCTTCGCCGGGGAGGTATTCACGGGTTTTCAAGAACATCTTTATCAGTGAGGGATGAGGCAGAAATTAAAGTACCAAGATGTGCAGAATTTTTGTTCGTGGTTTTTGTTGCCACGTCGGGCGCATAGTGAACTATGTAACCA
>JADWMH010000027.1 GCA_015767355.1 Gammaproteobacteria bacterium | reverse complement strand
CAATCTGCAACTTCTCATCCCAGCTTGCCGCATTACCGTCTTTGTAGTGCTTATCGACAATCATCGATGGAACACCGGAGATAGCATACTTTTTCGCCAGTTTCATCGCCTGCTGCAGTTTCAGGTTGACCTCAAAAGAGTCCATCGCCTCTTTATAGGCAGTGACATCCACACCCTGGGTCGCTAAAAAGGCTTCCATCTTTTCCTGGCTGTTCAATTTTTGACCATTTTTATGAATTGCAGCAAAGATGGCTCCATGCACCTTGTCAACTACACCAATTTGCTGCAGCGCATAGTAGGTTTTGGCATACATCAGCACGACAGGACGGTTAAATGTCGCGGGAACACGAATAAAATTGACATCCTCCGGCTTGTTTTTCAACCAGCTGTCCAGATGCGGCTCCAGGGCTTCACAGTGAGGGCAGAAGTAGCCAAAAAACTCGGCGACCTCTATCGGACCCACTGTCGGCTCCGGTGTACCCAGCACATGGTAATTGACACCCTCGACGGGATTCGCAGCGCCTTCCGCCCAAACAGAGAGACTCGACAGCATCATCACAACACAAACGGCAAATCTTTTCATACGAACTATTCCTCAGGTTTTTCAATCACCAGGCGTCTGCCCGACTTCAGATTCAATGGGTGCTATTTTACACATTTCTTTACAAGGTTGTCCGGGATTAGCAATTTTTATTGCGCTTGCGAGCATCACCTGAAAATCCGGATCAACACTCCAGCCAGAAAGTGACCGGTCCCTCGTTGACCAGCGCCACCTGCATATCAGCGCCAAACTGGCCGCGCAAGACCTTGCCATGTGTTTTAGCGGCACTGCTTGCAACCAGCTCAAACAGTTCACCGGCAACATCAGGAGCAGCCGCAGGGGTAAAGCTGGCTCGCATTCCCCTGTCTGTATCAGCAGCCAGCGTAAACTGCGGTACAAGCAGCAACCCTCCGCGGGTATCGCTGAGACTCAGATTCATTCGACCACGATTATCTTCAAAAACACGATACCCCAGTATTCTTTCAGAGAGGCGCAATGCCTGTTTCTCCCGGTCACCTTTCTGCACACCGACGAAGACCAGCAGACCGGAATCAATCCGGGCAATCATTTTCCCGTCGACGCTGACGCTCGCCTTGCTAACCCGCTGTAATAACGCTATCACATCACTCTCCTCCTCATGTCAGAAAATTCCTACAAAGTAATCAGAATTTTCTGACTAGACAAATACCCCAGCTTTGTATTATCGTTAAGCCGTCACTAAAAAGGAGGAGCAAATACGAAAAAACTGAACCATGGATGGTTCATCATGGAATCACGGTCAATGGAGAGACCGGATAGGGAGATAAAAAACACCTTTTCGTATTTGCATCGAAAGGACATCGGCCTGAATACATCAGGAAATTAGTGGCATTCAAAGCCCTGCTGCTTCCAGCAGGGCTTTTTTTATGCAACTCCCAGCCCTGCATGGGCTCAAACAATACACTGGCTTTTTGAGAGGCTACGAAATAATCTGGTAGAGGGTCTGATCTTCGAGGCCGGCGTCAACAAACCCCTGATGCCGAAGGCGGCAGGAGTCACACTGACCACATGCCCTGCCCTGCTCATCAGCCTGGTAACAGGAGATGGTGGTCCTGTAGTCAATCCCCAATTCCAACCCCTGTTGAATGATTTGAGCTTTGCTCAAATGCAGCAGGGGCGCTTCAATTGTAAAGCTGTCACCCTCGACGCCTGCCTTCGTAGCGACATTCGCCAATTTTTCAAACGCCTCGATAAACGCCGGCCGGCAATCAGGATAGCCGGAATAATCAAGTGCATTCACGCCAATGAAGATGTGCCTGGCATGCAGGACTTCCGCCCATCCAAGGGCCAGTGATAGAAAAATCGTATTCCTGGCGGGTACGTAGGTAACAGGAATCCCACTTTGTGCATGCACAGGAACCTCGATCTGCGTGTCTGTCAACGCCGACCCGCCGATCAGATCCAGCGCCATCGGCAGGATCAAATGCTGTGTAACAGCAGCAGCTTGAGCAACTCTTTTCGCAGCAGTCAACTCTGATTTGTGCCGCTGTCCATAATCGAAGCTGATTGCATGGCACTGATAGCCGCGCTGTTGCGCAATCGCCAGCACTGTCGCGGAGTCAAGGCCGCCGGAAAGAAGTATCACCGCCTTGTCAGACACCCTGCTTCTCTCCCCATAACACCTTGTGAAGCTGCATCTGAAACCGCACAGGCAGGCGATCCTCCACGATCCAGTCCGCCAGCTGTGCCGCCGGCAGTTCACCGAAGGCTGGTGAAAACAGCACTTCACAGCGCTGCTGCAGATGATGCTTCTCCATCAGCTGTTTGCTCCATTCGTAGTCATCACGGTCACAGATGACAAACTTGAGCTGATCGGATGACTTTAGGTCGTGCAGGTTTTCCCACAGATTTTTACCCTGCTCCAGCGAGCCGGGGGTCTTGATGTCAATCACCCTTGCAACACGCGGGTCAACATCGCTGATATCCAGTGAGCCGCTGGTTTCCAGTGAAACCTTGTAGTCACGGCCGCATAATACGGCAAGCAGTTCAAGAGATGCTTTTTGCGCCAGAGGCTCACCACCTGTCACTGTCACATGAGAGACACCCATGTCATCGACCTGCTGCAGAATCTCCTCGAGGGATAACCACTCTCCACCCTTGAAAGCATAGGCGGTATCACAGTAACCGCAGCGCAGCGGACACCCGGTGAGGCGGATAAATGTTGTCGGCCAGCCGATGCTCCTGCTCTCTCCCTGAAGAGAACAAAAAATTTCGGTAATACGCAGACGGCTCCCGGAGGCATTCTGTTCAGGATTGGGATCATACATGGCGGGGTTTATCTCAAGGTGAAGAGTAGGAGCTCACACACCATCGAGGACGCTCGCTGTCGTGCAAATAGGAGGTGTTGAGCTTGCGAAGCGCATCAATCGAGATATCGCGAATGATGCGCTTCGTTCCTCAACACATCCTATGACAGCAACAACCAATATAACAAGTTAGAGGATGTGAAAACTTACAGGGTTTCCAGCCTCATCGCCGCCAGTCGTGCTGCAGGTGCGTCCGGATAGTGTTCGATCAGTCCCTCATAAACCTCTCTCGCCTTTTCAACGTCACCCTTGGCATTGTAAATATAGCCAACCTTGTAGACGGCATCAGGAACCTTTGGGCTCTCGGCATAGTTATCAACCAGACTCTGAAACTCCTTCAGGGCATCGTCCAGCTCGTTTTTAGCGTAATAGGCCTCACCCAACCAGAACTGGGCATTATCGGCATATTTTCCGTCAGGATAGGCTTTCAACAACACCTGAAACGCATCGATGGCCTGTTGAAAATCGCGTTTTTTCATCAACAGATCGTAGGCATGCCGGTATTGATCCTGCTCGCCTTTTTCCGGAGTCGGCACAGAAACAGATTGAGGAACAGACTTAGATGCAGATTTCGGCGCCTGTTCAGCCTCCGCTGCCGAATTATCTGCCGGTGTATCCACTTGATCTGAGACTCGTGAATCGGCAGCATCCCCGGAACTCTCACCAAGACGCCGTTCAATATCGAGATACATCTCCCGCTGCTGCTCTTTCAGCTGCTCGAGCTGATGCTTCAGCTCTTCAATATCGCCATTAAGACGACTGTTCTGAGTTTGCAGCTTATCCATGCGCTGGCTCATTTTAGAGACCGCATCCACCCGTTTTTCAAGAATATCCAGCCGGCTCCAGACACTTGCTGAAGCAGGCGTGAACAGCATCATCAACAGGATAATCAGTGTGCAACGCAGCATGTCAATATTCCAGGACCGCACGACGATTGCGCGCCCAGGCGCTCTCATTGTGGTCATAGGATTCGGGCTGCTCTTCACCATAACTGACAGAGGTAATTTGACTGGAGGAGACGCCCTGATTGATCAAATAACGACTGACTACGTGTGCGCGCTCTTCGCCAAGCGCCATGTTGTATTCCCGCGATCCACGCTCATCGGTGTGCCCCTGGATCGTCACCTGACCGCCTGATTTAATCAGGTTTTGAGAATGTGTAGCCAACACGCCGTCATACTCGGAGCGGATGCTGCTGTCATCATAATCAAAGTAGATCACGCGGGGATTTCCACCGGCGCCGGAGCCATACCCCGAACCTCCGGCGCCATAGCCGGATGTCCCGGAACCATCTCCATCTCCATCTTCACCATCTTTCGAGCCGCCGGAACTACTGCAGCCGCCGAGAAAGAGCACCCCGGACACGAAAAGCGCCGTCATAAAACTGTTTCTTACCATCATCTTCTTCTCCCGATCAAATAGGGTGACCATGCAGGATCGCGTACCTCACCCCCCTGGCGCGCAAGGCGCTGCCTCACATCATAATCAACGGCGACTACTGAAAGTACCCCTCCGCCTGCAGCATATACCACCATACTGCCATTCGGAGCAAAACTGGGTGATTCGTTCAGACTTCCTGAACTGATCGTCTGCATTCCACGTGTTTCCAGGTCGAGTATAGCAACCTGATCGCCTCGTGAACGTGAAATCAATGCCAGTCTTTTGCCATCCGGTGAATAGCTGGAATCTGCATTATAGCTGCCTTCAAAAGTGAGTCGTGTGGCGCTGCCGCCGCTCGATGCAATCTTGTAGATCTGCGGCTTGCCACCGCGATTGGACGTAAATGCGATCCAGCGGCCATCCGGAGACCAGCTCGGTTCCGTATCGATGGACTCACTATGGGTCAGGCGGTGTGCAGCACCTCCGTTGGCTCCGATGATATAGATTTCCGGATTGCCGTCTTTGGAAAGAGTGACCGCTAGCCGGCGTCCGTCTGGAGACCATGCGGGTGCGCCGTTAAGGCCGGAAGTGCTGCTGATGCGTATCCGCTTGCCGCTTGTCAGTGTCTGCACATAGATACCGGGCCTGCCTTTATCAAATGCGACATAGGCGAGACGATTCCCGTCAGGAGACCATGCCGGAGAGAGGATCGGTTCATTGGATGAAAGCACGGTTTTTGCATTGTGTCCGTCAGAGTCGGAAATTTTCAGTGTACGATGTCGTTTATTGGCGACAACATAGGCTATTCTGGTGGCAAAAGCGCCGCGCTTTCCGATCAGCTTCTCGTAGATCAGGTCCGCAATATGGTGTGCGGCAAACCGCTGATCCTTGATCTTCGTCGTGACCGTTTCGCTCAGCAGTTTCTGCGATGAAGCCGTGTCATAGAGAGAGAAGCGCGCCTTGTAACCGGAACCCGTTTGCAGAATCTGGCCAGTCACCAGGTTGGCAATATTTCTGGAGCGCCATGCATCAGTATTGACGGGTGCGCCCCAGGCAGGCGCCGGCGGCTGGTTCGTGCGCGCAACCGGATTGAATTGACCCGAGCGTTTCAGATCCGCAGCAATAATCTCGGCAAAATCCGCCGTCAGCGGGGTGCTGCCGCCATCCCGGCTGAACGGAGCGATGGCAATGGATGTAGCATCCGAGTTGCCTCCGGTGATTTCAATTGTCAACTCTGCATGCGCCGACAATGGCAGCAACAACAGCGCAGAAAATAGCATGAAAACTTTTTGCATTATCTGATTCCAGTTGGAGAAAATTTTAACGTCAGACTTCGAAACTTGTCGAATGCACTACCTTTAGGCACTGGTAGAGGCGAAGCCTTTTTTACAGCATCCTGTGCCGAGCGATCATACACCGGATTACCACTTGAACGCGTGACTGATACATCTGCAACAGCGCCGCCCGGGAATAGTTTTACGCGCAACGAAGTGGTTAGTCCACTATCAATTCCGGATGGCTTGCGCCAGTTGCGCTTTATTTTAGACCGAATCTGGGAAATATACTTATCATAATTTTTCCCACCGCCGCCTCCGCTGTGGCGGCCTGATCCACCATCGCCGGTTCCACCACTCTTGCCTTTGCTGCTATTTGCTCCCTTCTTGCGCGCACTGCCGGATTTTTCGCTCTTCCCGGATTTACTTTTACTGCCGCTGGCTTTGGAGTTTTTCTGAGCCGCCTTTTTCTTCTCTGCTTTTTTCTTCTCTGCTTTTTTCTTGTCCGCTGCTTTCTTATCAGCTGCTTTCTTTTTCTCTGCAGCCTTCTTCTTTTCCTGCTCCTTCTTTTTCTTCTCTTCGGCTTTCTTCTTATTCAGCTCCTGCTGTTTTTTCTCATCCGCCTTTTTCTTTTCCAGTTCTCTCTTTTTCTTCTCTTCAGATTTCTTTTTCTCCTGCTCCCTCTTTTTCTTCTCCGCACTCTTTTTCTTTTCCAACTCCTGCTGTTTTTTCTCCTCGGCCTTCTTTTTTTGCAGATCTCTCTTTTGTTCCTCTTCAGCTTTTTTCTTTTCCAGCTCTTGCTTTTTTTTCTGCTCTTCCAGATCCCTTCGCCGTTGCTCCTCTTGCTCCTTTTCCCGCATTGCTACGATGCGTGGATCTTCAGGCATTCTGAGCCCCAGCACATTCAGCCTGTTTTTACTATTCTCAAGCTGCTGCAGTTTCTCCGCAAGTTGTGACTCCTCAACCACAACGATTACAGCATCCTCAGGCAGAGCTTCATTCACCTCTGTATCAGGATCATCTTGCGGAGCCTCATCTTCAAGCTGAGACTCTATGGGCGCCGCAGAATCCATAAACTTCACTTCCGGCGATGCTCTGAAAAGCAGCATCAGCGCCAGATGAAAAAGTAATGCAAGAATAAAGGCGTAGGGATTGCGTTTCAGCAGGTCAATCAACGAGAGAACCTCTGTATGTCCATGAGATGGGCGCTCGGGGGGAAGGAACTTCTAACCGTTCCCATCCGAGATAATTGTCATCAATTTAACCTGCTTGCCCTTCTCCATACCCTGCTGAAGCGCCTGCAGGAGACGCAAAACATCACCGTATTCCACTTTTTTATCGCCATAGACCATCACGTCCCTGGCAGGATCCTTGATTGTCAGCGCCAGGGTTGCAGCAAGCGCTTCGTCTTCGGAGGGAAGAAACTTGCGTTCACCATCATCGTCATAGAGGAAATAGAGACCGTCATTGGTCACCCCGAGCACGATCGGCGGCTGCTCTTCGGCAACGCTGCCGGGGTCACCCTGGCTCACCGGCAATTCGACATCGACATTCCTCACCAGCATGGGCGCCGTCACCATGAAGATAATCAGCAGCACCAACATGACGTCGATATAGGGAACCACATTGATTTCGGCGATGGGTTTGTTGGTGCGAGCGCGTCTCCTCATGACTACATCTGCCGATGCAGAATATTGGCGAACTCTTCACTGAAGTCATCAAAGCGTCCTTCCAGGCGATAGACTTCATTGCTGTAGCGGTTGTAGGCCACCACTGCAGGGATTGCCGCAAACAGCCCCATGGCGGTGGCGATCAGCGCCTCGGAAATCCCCGGCGCAACCATGCTGAGACTCGCCTGTTTGACGCTCCCCAATGCGTGGAAGGATGTCATGATTCCCCACACAGTGCCGAAGAGTCCGACATAAGGGCTGGTTGAACCAATCGTCGCCAGCATCGGCAGGAAGCGCTCCAGACTCTCGGTTTCACGGTTCATCGCGACCTTCATGGCGCGTATTGAACCTCCCAGAACGGCATCACGTTCAATCTCCGGTTGCTCCTGCAGTTTGATAAACTCGGTAAATCCAGCGACAAAAACTGCGGCCAGAGGACCATCCCTGTCCTCATCGCTTTTTTTGTAGAGCCGCTCTATATCGGCGCCGCCCCAGAATTTTTTCTCGAAACTTTTTGACAGCTTTCTGGCGCGGGATGTTGCTCTGGCGCGATCGATAATGATGCCCCAGGAGACAATGGAGGCAAGCACCAGGATTACCATCACGACTTTCACCACGGGACTGGCTCCCATGATTAATCCAAAAATATCGATATCACCGGACATTACTTAATTCTCATCATTGGTTAAATTCATTGCATGTTAGTAACAACAGCTTGTGGAATTGCCGTGGGTTTGAAACTGGAGGCGTCGACACAGGCCAGCAATATTTCACCCTGGCACAACAGCACATCGCCACGACACACCTGCTGTTCAAACAACAGCGACGCCCTGCCTCTTTTCTTGAGTATCAATGAAACATCCAGCAATTCATCCAGTCGCGCCGGTAGAAAATAGTCAACAGATGCACGCCGCACGGCAAAAACAACGCCCTGCTGCTGTGCAAGCATCTGGTTATCAAAACCCAGGGTACGCAGCCATTCACTGCGCGCCCGCTCCATATAGGCCAGATAATTGGCGTAATAGACAACCCCTCCGGCATCCGTATCTTCGTAATAGACACGCACTTGCCAAATAAATTTCGACAATATCATTACCTCATGACGATGGCCAGGAGCCTGTGACGGGCATCTGCACAGAAAAACCATCGCATTATATACTGTAAATGAACAAGATAGGAGAGCTTTCGCTACACTTTATCATGACTTAACGAAACATCCTGATGCTTATTTTATATTCCGGCAGGAATCGAAAATTCACTACGAAGAAGACAAAGAACACGAAGATAATCAGGACTCTCTTCGCGGCCTTCGTGCGCTTCGTGGTAAAAACAGTGATGCGCCTGGTTTTTGGACAACTCCTTAGGGGAATTCAAGATATATTTATATTGAATAAAATTACATTTCAGGCATTGACAAGCAGCCATAAAAAGCGGACAATCCCGCCTCTTTATTTAGCCTTAACCGGCATCCAGAAGATCTCAGGAGATAAAAGTGGCTAACTCAACACAAGCCCGCAAACGTGTTCGTCAGGCAGAGAAGGCCCACGGTCGCAATGCATCACAACGCAGCATGATGCGCACCCACCTGAAAAAGGTTGTTAACGCCATCGATGCTGGCGACAAAGAGGCGGCACAAGCTGCATACACTGCAGCTATACCGGTGATTGACCGTTCTGCAGGCAAGGGATTGATCCATGCCAACAAGGCAGCGCGCCACAAATCACGCCTGAACACACAAATTAGCGCCATGTAACAGCATCAGGTCCAGGCCTGAAATTGATTACACGTCTAATAAAAGCCCGCTTCCAATCTATTGGAAGCGGGCTTTTTGCATTTGAGCGAAACAGTAATTCTAAAGTATAGAGAGACTCACTACGAAGAGCACGAAGATATTTTTCAATCCAGTTGATTTTTCGTGGTCTTCGTGTGCTTCGTGGTAGAAATCTTTTAAGATGTCGATACTCAAATGTCGCATTGAGAATTGCTATGAACGAAACGCATCGTTCGACAGAGCAGGACAATCGCAATATACTGAAAAGAACGCATTACACATCCTATGTCAACGACTCAACGCATAAACAATCTACTGCAAAAATGGTCACAAAAAGTTGATGAAACATTTACACAAGATGCGGAGATCGCTCGACAGGTACGAATTGTACTGAGCTCAAGCAAATATGTGCTTCATCACTTTGAGGCAGATCCTGAACGCATGCTCCCGCTGTTTGAAAGCGAAGCACTTCAGCAACCGCCACTGCCAGGCGAGTTCGCCGCATTGCTCAAAGAGCGTCTTGCAGAAGTTGGCAGCGAAGAGCATCTGCAGCGTCAGCTGCGTCTGTTTCGCCAGCAGCAGATGGTGCGCATCATCTGGCGCGATCTGACACAAAACGCCGATCTGGATGAAACCCTTGAATCCCTGAGCGCTCTGGCTGACGCATCTATTCAGCTCGCACTGCACTATCTCTATCAGCAGCAGCTGCAGAGCCTCGGGACACCGCGTGATGCAGACGGCAAGGCCCAGCAGCTCGTCGTAATCGGCGTGGGGAAGCTCGGCGCGCGCGAACTCAACCTCTCGTCTGACATCGACCTGGTCTACTGCTTCCCCTCTGCAGGAGAGACGGACGGCAGGCGCGCACTCTCCAACGATGAGTTTTTCACACGCCTGTGCCGGAAACTGACCAGTGCGCTCAACTCGCGCACTGTTGACGGCTTTGTATTTCGGGTTGATACACGCCTGCGCCCATTTGGCCAGTCCGGCCCACTGGCGACCAACTTCGACTTCATGGAGAACTACTACCAGTCGCAGGCCAGGGAGTGGGAGCGCTACGCTATGATCAAGGCGCGCATTGTAGCCGGTGACATGCAGGCCGGAGCTTCATTATTGAAGATGCTGCACCCCTTTGTCTATCGCCGCTATCTCGACTACGGCGCTATTGATTCGCTGCGCAAACTCAAGCAGCTCATCAATGACGACATGCAGCGCAAGGGGATGCGCGATAACATCAAGCTCGGTCCCGGAGGCATTCGGGAGATCGAATTTCTTGGACAAGCATTTCAGTTGATACGGGGCGGGCGGGAGAGTGAACTGCAGATTGCCCCGATCCAGGAGGTGCTTGCCATCCTGGCTCACAAGCGCATTCTTCCTCAAACGACTGTCAGCGAACTCATCGATGCCTATCGTTTTCTGCGCCTTGTCGAAAACCGCATCCAGGCGTGGCGCGATGAACAAAGCCATCAGTTGCCGGAAAATGAAGAGGGACTTGAACGCATTGCGCTCACCATGGGCTTTGCAACAGCAGAGAGCTTCACGACTAAACTGACACTCCATCGCGCCAGTGTACAGCATCATTTCGAGCAACTCTTCAATGATAAGGAACAACAACTCTCCCCGCTGGAAGCAGTATGGAACAACCCGGAGCAACAACAGCAGCAACTTATTGAAGCTGGCTTCAGGGAGAGTGAAAGAGCCATAAAACTGATACAGGATCTGCACAGGAATCATTCGCTGCAGAGAGCCGGAGTACGGGGTCTCCAGTTACTCGACACCCTGATGCCACGTCTGCTGGAATTGACAGCGAAACGCGACAACCCCGAGGAGACACTGGAGCGTCTCAGTGCAGTGATCGTGGCCATTGCGCGCCGCACCACCTATCTCGAACTGCTCAGTGAAAACCGGGGTTCGCTGGAGCAATTGACCCGCCTGCTCAGCGCCAGCCCATGGTTCATGCAGTGGATCGTGCGCCAGCCTCTGCTGCTTGATCAACTCATCGATCACCGGCTCCTCTATCAGCCGCTGAGCCGCAGTGCGCTGTCCGATGAGCTCAGCAGCATGCTGCAACGAGTCGAGGGTGATCTGGAGCAGGAGATGGAAATGCTGCGCCATTTCGTAGCCACAAACCGTTTGCGTGTTGCTGCAGCAGATATCTCCAATATTATCCCACTGATGGTGGTCAGCGATTATCTCTCCGAGATAGCCGAAGTGACGCTCGACGCAGCACTGAAAATCACCTGGCGGGATCTCAGCGCACGACATGGCTCTCCACCGGAAACAACTGCTGACGCTATGGGATTCGCAATTGTCGGCTATGGGAAGCTTGGCGGCACCGAGCTTGGATATGGCTCGGACCTGGATCTGCTGTTTTTGCACAATGCAGCAATAAACAGCATGACTGGTGGTGAGAAATCTATTGCAGCAGAAAACTATTATGCGCGCATGGCGCAGCGTCTGATCCATCTTCTGACCGCGACCACCCCTTCCGGCAGAGCGTATGAAATTGATATGCGGCTGCGTCCCAATGGCGCCTCAGGTCTACTGGTGAGCAGCCTTAAGGCTTTTGAATCCTACCAGCACGGGCAGGCCTGGATTTGGGAGCACCAGGCGCTGGTGCGTAGCCGTGCTGTAAGCGGCGACCAGGCGGTGATCTCCGCATTTCAAGCGATCCGCCGGCAGGTGATCTGCAAACAGCGTGAGGATGAGTCTCTGCGCAGTGAAGTGATAACAATGCGATCAAAGATGCAGGATTCGCTCGACAAGAGCAACAGCGAGGTTTTCGACCTGAAACAGGGTAAAGGCGGCATCACCGACATCGAGTTCATGGTGCAATATCTGATTCTACGCGAAGCGAACAGTCATCCCGCACTGAGCGAATTCAGCGACAATATTCGCTTGCTGAAATCCCTGGAAGAGGAGGGATTGATCTCACCTGATTGGAGGGAACGCCTGACTGATATCTACCGTGTGTTTCGTGCGGCGCATCACCGCCTCTCACTTCAGGAGAAACCGGGGCTCATTACTGCGGAAGAACTGAGCGTGGAGCGCAACTTTGTTATTGAGGCATGGCGGACAGTAATGGGTGCGGATGACTGAGGACTGAGGACTGAGGACTGAATTGTTTGTTGCCAGAGTGTCAACAATAATTCATCACTCTCTATTTCTGCAAAGATCCACCGCCTCGTTTATCATACTGCAACCGCTCTGATTGAATGTCAGGATACATAAATGCCCCAAATTTGGTTCACACGCCTGCTCTTTACAGCCTCCCTGCTGGCATTTGTATTAATCCTCCTGGGATCCTATCTGCGGCTGAGCGATGCCGGCCTTGCCTGCCCGGACTTTCCAGGCTGCGATGGCCGGCTGTTTCCGGCTGACACCAATGTCCAGGCGTGGAGTGCGATGATTCACCGCTATCTGGCAATTGTGTTCAGCCTGTTCATGGTGTCGCTTGTCATCATTGCGGAGCGCATGAAAAGTGGCCCCAGATACTCCTCGCAACTACGCCTGGCTCTGTTGCTTACGCTATTCCAGGGGTGGCTTGGCTACCTGAGCATCAGCATGCTGCTCCATCCGGTTGTTGTCACACTTCACCTGTTGACTGCAATGCTGATCCTGTCGCTGCTATGGTCGGTATACCTGAACGCAGCTTCAACAGGCGCCATCTATAGCGAACGCCTTCCCGGGATCAATCTCAAACCCTGGACCATTATTGCTTTTATCCTGGTTTGTGTGCAAATCCTGCTTGGGGCATTCACCAGCAGCAACTATGTATCCCTGGCATGCCCTGATGTGCCGACCTGCCAGCAGCAGTGGCTGCATGCATTTGATTTTTCCGGAATCTATCAACTCCTCAGCCAGGAAAACATCAACTATCAGAGCAGCCAGTTGAGCAACCCGCAGAGTATCAGCATACACCTGGCACACAGGTATGGCGCTGTAATAACCGCTGCTTATATTCTCTTTCTCTCTTTGATGGCAACACGAAAAAATGCAGCCGTCTATCGAAGCGCAGGTCTATGGCTGGCTTTTATCCTGATACTGCAGATGCAGCTGGGGATCGCCAATATCCTGTTACTGCTTCCCTTGCCAGTCGCAATTGCGCACACTGCCGGAGCGGTGCTGCTGCTGTTATCACTGGTCTATCTGCACCATCTCATCAGGCGCAGCAAGGTCAGTATATACACGCATTGATCATTCAAATTGTTGTTGCATGGCACTTGGCATATACTTTCACTGCCACTAAAAAAACATGCGCTGGATCACGCGTAGATTGCGTTCATTGCAGCCGGAAAGACTCTCACTAATGACTCGGGCTTAGAGATGAAACTCATCATCGTATCCGGACTTTCAGGGTCGGGAAAAACCGTCGCACTACATGCACTTGAAGATGCTGGTCTCTACTGCATCGACAATCTGCCAATACCATTGCTGCAAACAGTAGTCACGGAACTGCTGGCTGACAGCGAGATTTATCAGCAGGATATTGCTATCGGGATTGATGCACGCACCACTTCTGAAAATCTTCGTACGCTTCCGGAAAAGATCGAAGAACTGCGGGTAAACGGGATATCGTGCACAATCCTCTTTTTGGAAGCAGATCAGCGTGTGCTGCTGCAACGCTTCAGTGAAACCCGCCGTCGCCACCCTCTGACAAAAGGGCATCACTCACTCAGTGAGGCGATCATCGAGGAGCACACCAGACTTCAACCGGTGCGTGAAGCTGCAGACGTCCTGCTTGATACAACCCGCCTGAACCTGCATGAACTCAGACGCATGATCAGCCTGAAAATTGCCGATGACTCCGCTGAGATGCAGATCCATCTGCAATCATTCGGTTTCAAGTATGGTCTCCCGCAGGATGCCGCTCTTGTATTTGACGCCCGATTTCTGCCAAATCCCTACTGGAATACCGAGCTGCGCACGCTGACGGGCAAAGACCCTGCAGTTCAGAGCTTTCTCTCATCAAATAACCACGCCAGGGAGCTGCAGCAAAAAATCACCGATCTTCTGCGCTCCTGGATACCGAGCTTTCAGGAAGAGGGGCGCGCCTATTTGACGATAGCTATCGGCTGCACCGGCGGCCAGCACCGCTCGGTCTACCTTGTTGAAGTGATTGGCGATCAGCTGAAAAAGCTGGGTTATAACCCGGTGATCCAGCATCGTGAACTTGGAGAGTAATCGATGAGCAACAGCGGTCTTCTTGTAGTGACACACGCCCCGCTGGGCAATGCGTTGCTGCAGGTGGCGTCGCACATTCTCGGCGCATCACCGGATTTCCTGAAAGTCCTTGATATTCTACCCACTGCCGCGCAGGAGATCATCGTTGACAAAGGCCTGCTGCTGCTCAAACAACTGGATCAGCATGAGGGAGTCGTTATTCTCAGTGATTGCAAAGGTTCAACACCGGGAAATATCGCCGAGCAGCTTCACTCCATCTCTTTCAACAGCAGCCTCGTCTATGGCCTCAACCTGCCAATGCTGCTGCGTGCTATCAATTACTGCGGTCAATCCCACCACGCTGTCGCTGACGCCGCTGTCGCTGGTGGAAGAAAAAGCATCATCGAGTCAGAGATACGCCATGATTGAAAAACAGATCACCATCATCAATAAACTTGGCCTGCATGCCCGGGCCGCCGCCAAGCTCGTGGCGACAGCAAGCGGCTATCAAAGCGAAATACATATTGAAAAAGAGGGCCAGCGCGTCAACGGCAAAAGCATTATGGGGGTTATGATGCTGGCTGCCGGTAAAGAGAGCGTGATTACGCTTCAGGCACAGGGGGTTGATGATATGGCGGCGCTGGATGCCCTCGAAGCCCTCATCAACGACCGATTTTGTGAAGCGGAATAACAACCGCTGAATTTTCATGCATGCATTGAATAAAACGCCATATCTGTTTATAATTACATGCAAATTATAATTTTTTATCAGTCTAAGGGTATCAGCCAATGTCAAGGCGAATCACACAACTTCTGACCATCCTGCTTGTCTCCACCACCACCATTGCAGAAGCCGACTACTGGGACGCCGGATCCTGGATCGACACCGGCGATGCCCGCATGCGCCATCGCATGCAATTTCTGGGTGACAACAACCTCATCAAGGCGCCGC
>JADWMH010000026.1 GCA_015767355.1 Gammaproteobacteria bacterium | reverse complement strand
CGCTCCAGCTTTGCGACGAAGCCACTCAAGCGGGCAAACACACTCCGATCCAGCTCACCCTGACCACTGACCACAAGTTGAACAAACTCTTCCGAACCAAAAAGCTGCTGAAACCTGGCGTAATCAGACACTCCTTCGTCTTCGGCGCCTGCAATACTTTGAATGGAATTATCAAACAGACGATTTGCGATACTCTCCCACGTCGTCTCCTCTGTTTTCACTGACGTCAGGGCTGGTTGAAACACCGTGAGGATGAGGACAACAGCAGCTAAAAATGCAACGCCATGCAGCGCTATTACCCTCCTCGGATGGCGAATGGAGTAGAGAACAGGGAGGAAAAGAAAACAATTTTCTGCGGATGCAGCTCCTTTTGTTATCAGCCCCCCCATCAGCCCGGCAACACCGCGTTGATGCGTCATTGAACCAACGTGTCGAAAAAAGCAAGCACCCCAACCAGCCCCGCAGTAATGCTTAACACAAGCACCATGCCCGCCATAATATCCTTTACCTTTCCAATGGAAGGGTGAAGATCCGGATGCAGATGATCAGCGAGCGTTTCTATGGCCGTATTGGCTAGTTCGGCGGCAAACACCAGGCCAATGCTCAGTAATAATAGCGCCCACCAGGTAAGGCTCGGCTGAATTATTATCATAAGGACTACCAGCAAGCTGGCAACCAATATATGAATACGGAAATTATTTTCTGTTTGGAAGGTGAAGTGAATTCCCGAAAAGGCATTGGCCAATTTTTTGTGGATAGCTTGGTTTTTCATGATTGGCTCATTGTTTTCACATATGTTTTGGGAAGGAGATTATGTTGAGAATGAGCGTTCTCCCAGAAGGGCTTCTACAGGATGGCTTCCACAGGCAGCATCATGAAAAACAGGAGTCGTATGCGTTCAAAAAAGGTGACTCCAGGTTCAATACGGGATAGTTCCTGACGGCCATTACGCAAGGTTTTCCATGTCAATCTACCCTCTGCATCCATGTTCACTCGCCAGCAGTTTTTCAGATCCATGTCAGAGTTTATGATTTTGGCTACCTGTTCAGCAAGCTCGGGACTCTCTATGCGAAACACATGCTCGGTATTGATGTGGGTAGAACGCGGGTCAAGGTTGAACGAGCCGATAAGCAGTGTCGTCCGGTCAATAACTGCGGTCTTGGCGTGCAGGCTGATGTCCGGCATCTCTTCCATCTCTTGAAAGCGCTCAAAAACCGTGTTACGCAGATCAGCATCTGTCCGCAGTTCACATATTTTCACACCACGACTGAGAATGCTACGCCGTTGCCGCTTATAGGCTGAAAAAACAAGATCATCCTCGGCAGAGGCCATCGAGTCTGTCAGCACGCGAACCAGCACGCCACGCTTCTGCAGCCTGGCAAACAGGTCGAGCGTGCCGGGCATGGTGATCATATAGGGCGTTTCAACCAGAATCTCCTCTTTAGCTTCAAGAAAGCTCCGTGTCAGAAATTCGCCGCTCTTGCCATATCCGCGCAGACTGCTTAACTGTTCATTTTTCTCGGGTATATCATAAACCATCTCCGCTTTTCCCCAGGAGAGGCGCCCGGGCAAGCTTCGCAGAGACTTTTTGGTTCGTTTCAGAGCATCATCAAAACGCGGAGGGTAATTCTTCGGATTACGTGCGTAGGATTCCAGTTCCCGGAAATAGGCTTTGCGCTGCCGAAGATCGATCTTGCGGGGAAGAATCTGGTCAATACCTACAGACCATTCGCTGTTCCAGTATTCATCAAAACCTCTGCGCGCCTCATGGAGCACATCGCCGACCACCAGCAGATCACGATCACGAAAATTCATATCAGCGTGCATGTCGTAGTATTCATCCGCATTGTTACGGCCTCCCAGCAATACCACTGTCCCGTCTACCACAAAGAGCTTGTTGTGCATACGGCGATTAAGCCGGCTAAACGAGGATAGGAGGGTGGATACCTTTGATCCTATGGAAGCATCCAGTTGCGAGAATGGATTATAGAGACGAATGGTGATGTTGGGATGGTCATTGAGCCAAACCAGGTAATCGCTGTCAACATCAAGCGTCACATAGTCCAGCAGCACCCGGACATGCACACCCCGCTTTGCAGCCTGCAACAGCCGCGCAGCTCCAATCGTTCCAACATTGTCATCCGACCAGATAAAGGTTTGAATATCTATGCTTTTCTCGGCCTGTTCCGTCAAGACTCCACGCCACAGCAGTGACTCTTCTCCCTTGTCGAGCAAGTAGGCGCCTGACAGTTCGGGATGAGCTGTGTTTGCGGCATGAAATATCCGCGCAAGAGTAGTACCGCCTCCACTGTACGATGTCTCTTTAACCCTGTCGCCAACCTCATAAGGAACATAGACAGATGTACATCCTTCAGACAAGAATAAAACTGCCGCAAAGAGCAGCATAACGATCACGAGGCGTATGGTTGAAATTCTCATTGTCTTCAAACCCGGTATATCCTTGATAGATGCGCTTCGCAAGCTCAGCACATCCTATGACTGCCAACTGTTAACTTTGTTTTCCAGTTCCTTTCACATCGATGCCCAGACTCTTTAACTTGCGGTAGAGGTGGGTGCGCTCCATACCGGCTTCTGCCGCCATCTGCGTGACATTGCGCTCATGCTTTTCCAGTTGATAGGTCAGGTAGGCTTTTTCAAACTCCTCGCGGGCCTCGCGCAAAGGCTGGTCGAATGAGACCACGCCTCCGGCTGCCGTATTGACCGATGAGGCAGCGCCGATTGCCGTCTCCACCTCTTCAGCATCGATTTCACCGTCACCGCCGAGGATCAGCAGGCGCTGAACCACATTTTTCAGTTCGCGGATATTGCCCTGCCACTCGTACTGGCGCAGGTAATTTTGCGCGCCAATTGAGAACTCCCGGTATGGCAGGCGCTCATGCCTGGCATAGTAGTCGGTGTAGTAGTTGAGCAGATCCGGGATATCATCCGCATGCTCCCTTAACGGGGGAATGTGAACCGGAACAACATTCAGCTGGTAGAAGAGATCTTCCCGAAAACGCTGCTGATTGACCTGCTCTTCCAGGTTGTGCTGGGTCGCTGCAATGATGCGCACATCCATGTGTACGGGCTCGGATCCGCCTACACGCAAAAATGTACCGCTGTCCAGTACGCCGACCAGCTGCGCCTGTACATCGAGGTCCATATCAGCGACTTCATCCAGAAACAGGGTTCCGCCACGCGCCTGCTCCAGGCGCCCATATTGAATATGCTCGCCATCTTCCTGACCAAAGAGTTCGAGTGCGGCATTGCCCGTAGCGATTGCCGAGACAACGACATCGACAAATGGTCGTTCTGCACGGTTGCTGTTGGCGTGCAGATAGCGGGCAAAGGTTTCACGACCGCTGCCTGGTTCTCCTGTAAAAAGCACCCAGGAGTCGTGTCTGGCGATTCTTTTCACCTGCTCTTTCAAACGCTGCGTAGAAGCGCTTCTCCCGGCAGGCTCCAGGTCTATGGCATCATGCAGGACACTGCTGTCACGTTTGAGGGTGCTGCTTTCAATCGCCCTCTCGATGGTCAGCATCATCTTGGCGATACTGAGAGGCTTCTCCAGAAAGTCATAGGCGCCCAGCCGTGTTGCCTCTACGGCTGTCTCCACATTGCCATGTCCGGACATCATCACCACCGGACTGGGCAACTCGCCGCCGCTGGACTCTTTCCACTCCTTCAGCAGCGTAATACCATCGGTATCAGGCATCCAGATATCAAGCAGCACCATATCGGGAAGACGGTCCCGCAACTGTCTGCGCGCAGCTTCGGCATTCTCAGCAAGGGCAACTTCATAGCCCTCGTCCTCAAGAATATCTTTAACGGTTTCGCGGATGTCAGGTTCATCATCGATGACCAGAATATAGGAACGCTTCATTCACTCTCTCGTTTGGTTGGTGGAGGCATGTGACGACAGATCTCCTGATCTGCCATCTCTTCAGGCAGGCGCACAATAACGCGCGCCCCTCCCTCGGGGCGATTCATAATCCAGATACCACCGCCATGCTCATCGATGATCTTGCGAACAATCGCAAGTCCAAGACCAGTGCCTTTTTGCTTGGTCGTAACGTAGGGATCGAACACCCGTTCCATCAGTCCTGCATCAAAGCCTGGACCACTGTCCACGACTTCCAGTTCGATAAAGTGACACTGCTTCTCCTCGCCGGTTCTACTGCTGATACTGATTTTCCTCTGTTGCTGATCATGCACTGCCTCCTGGGCATTTTTTATGAGATTGTGCACCACCTGCCGAAGCTTGACAGGATCTGCGAACAGGCGCGCATCTCCGGCCTGCAGTGAGAGTGAAATTCCACCCTCCTCCGCCCCGTAGAGACCGACAACAGCCCGCAACAGCTGATCAAAAACCAGTGACTCTCTATCCAGCTTCGATGGACTGGCATAATCAGAGAAGGCGTTGACCATGCGTTTCATCGCTTCCACCTGCTGAATGATGGTATTGGTGGCCCTGTCCAGCACGTCGCCGTCATCCAGCTGCTGCAGATATTTTCTCCGCAGTCGCTCGGCCGAGAGCTGGATAGGCGTCAGCGGATTCTTGATTTCATGCGCCAGCCTGCGCGCAACCTCTCCCCATGCCGATTCGCGCTGTGCTCTCAGCAGATCTGTAATGTCGTCAAACATCAACACCAGCGCACCTGTGGGACCTCCGGCGCCAATCAGCGGCGTGGTGCGCCAGCGCAATACTTTTCTGCCCTCGTAGGTATCCAGCGACTCCTGCCTCTGTTGTTCATGCTGTGTTGAATCGCGGATCTCCTGCACTTTAGTCAGCCATGGCTTCAGCAAAGGCTCCTCGTCAGCAAGCGTGGTAATGCTGCAGCCAATTCTGTTCTCCAGCGGAATAGCGAGAATCCTGCTCGCAGCACTGTTGACTGTTCGCAATTCACCCTCGCTGCTGAATGCAATCACACCTGTAGAAAGATGTTCCAGCACGGTCTGAAGATATGCCCTCTGATCCTCAACCTGTTTTTGACTTGTTGCCGCGACATCCCTGGCGTGGCCAATACGCAGAGTCATGGCATTGAAAGATGAGACCAGGAATTCAACTTCATCCCCGCCTTTGCGAGGCGGCAGACGAGTCGTGTAATCACCCTCCGCCACAGATTTGGTCGCCTCTCCGAGGTCGACCAGCGGCGCCAGAAGTCTGCGGGCGGAGTAGATGGCAGCCCACACTGCGGTAAAAAAACTGAACAGCAGCACCAGCAGCAGCGCCAGAGAGAAAGTTATTTTCAGGGATTTTTGAAGATAGCTGAGCCGCTGATAGTTTTCAAAAGCTCCCTGCACCTTGTCACTGAGACCACTGATGCGCTCGGGGGTCGGAAAGATTCCCTGCAGAAAGAATGATTCAATGCGATCCATCACCACCACACGCAGGTGCAGCAATCCCTCGTCACCATAGGGAGTGAGACCGACGTAGGTTCCCGCAGAAGAAACCTGACCCAGGATTGCACTATTCGGCACATCAGCCATGAGGATGCCCGGATTAATATTCCTGGATGCAATGATATGACCATTCACATCCAGCACGGTGAGCTCGGTGGCGCCGCTGCGGCCACGCAACTCCCCCAGATAGACAATCAGGCCATCCTCTCCCCTTTCAGCAATCTCACTCCTCAACTCCTGTGTCTGATGCAGAAGATAGCGCTTTTGCAGATCCATGGATGCCTTGCCGAGCGACAGGGAGTCCTGCATCGCCTGGTCGATTTGCACATCAAACCAGCCATCGATGCCGCGCAGTAAAAATTGCATGGAGTAGAAGTAGACAACCGATACCGGCAGCAGTGACAACAGCACAAACAGCGACACCATGCGCATGGTCAGGCGCGCTCCGGGCTGGTTCGCCCGGTATGCCCTGATCAGCCTGACCAGGCTGACGCTGATCACCACCAGCAGAATCAGAAGCCCCAGGATATTGAAAATCAGCAGCGGAATATAGAGCTGGTTAAGATTCTCCTGATTCTGTACAGCACTGCTCATCAGGTGCAGTGACACCAGCAGTCCGGCAAGCAGCCCTACCGCCAGCAGCACTCTGACACCAGCTTTCATTACTGATGCAGCGGCCATTCACTCCACCCGCTCGACATATCCCAGTCCGAGTCAATATAGGCCATCGGACGCATCGGCAGCGGCAAGCTGTTGATATCAAGCTCCGCCTTGATCTCTACACGATACTTCTTCTGTACATCCAGTTCACCGGTATCGACTATAGCGATCTGCCGCAACTCACCCAGATTGGAGAAGAGTGATTTCCACGAAACAAAATTTCGCTGATTCTGATTGCGGTCGCTGGAGATTTCATACAGCGACGAAAGCGGCCGGTATCGCAGCTGAAAACGAATTTTGCGTTTTGTAAGCGCACGCTCAAACCAGCCAAGCCAGCTATCAGATTCCCTGACCTTCACTATCACCTCAAAAGTCAGAGGAATGCCGTTTTTTAATGCCTCGATGACAGTGTCTGTCGGAAAATAGTCGATATCGGCATCCAGAAGATAGCTATTATCACTCTCCCATAGCGTGACATCCCTGACATCGACCCCGCCTGCGACGGCATTGACAGTCAGCAGCATAAGCATGACCATCAGAAATAATCTGGGATAATGTATCAGTATTCCCTCGTTCCCATGCTCCTGCGTGGGAATGCATATCCTGGCAGGTGTTACCACGCAGGAGCATGGGAACCAGAGTGATATATTGGGAAAATACATCAACGCTTCTCTAACAGTGCATAGTAAAAACCATCCATGCGCGACTCACCGGGCAAGATCTGCCAGCCGGCGGACTGCTTGCGTCCCACAGCCAGTGCAATAGCCTGCTCTTTGGCATTATCATGCCTGTCCAGAAATGCATCCACCTGCTGCTGATTCTCTTCAGGCAGCAGGGAGCAGGTCACATAGAGCAAAACTCCGCCGGGTTTCAGCAGCGGCCACACGGATTCGAGGATGTCGCGCTGGCGTTCGGCCAGAGAGTCAACATCCCCTGCTTTTCGCAATAGCTTGATATCAGGATGGCGGCGAATCACTCCGGTAGCGGAACAGGGAACATCCAGCAGTATCCGCTCATAACTGTGGTCACGCCACTTGCCATGACGCAATGAGACATCACCTGCGATCAGGCGCGCCTGCTGTCCCAGACGCTGCAAATTCTCCTCGACGCGCTGCAGTCGCCCGGCATCGACATCCATTGCAGTGACGCCAGCGTCGGGTTGAAGTTCCAGAATATGCGTTGTTTTTCCACCGGGGGCCGCACAAGCATCAAGCACCTCGTCACCGGGTTGGGCATCGAGCAGCTGCGCGGCAAATTGCGCTCCGGCATCCTGCACCGAGAGATAGCCGGCGGAAAACCCGGGCAGCGATTCAACAGCCGCAGCCTTCTCCAGCACCAATGCTGAATCGATCTCCTCAAACGCTTGTGCTGCAACTCCTGCTGCAGCCAGCTCCGAAATCGCGGCCTCAACGCTGGTTTTGCTGCAATTCGCTCTCAGCGTCATCGGTGGGCGCTGCAGACAACTCTCCGCGATCCGGCGCCACTCTTCGGGCCACGCCTGCTGCAGACGCTGCAGCAGCCACTGCGGCATGGCAAGCGTTGCCGCATCATTTGCATGCAACTGCTGCAGCAGGCTTTGCTGCTCCCGCAGGAAACGCCGCAATACCGCATTCGTCAGGCTTTTCGCCCAGCCTTTTCTCAGTTTCCCGGTTGCTGCAACAGTTTCAGATACTGCTGCATGCGCCGGAATCCGGGTATGCAGCAGTTGATAGAGTCCAACCAGCATCAAGGCGTGAATGACTCTCTGTGATGATTTGATCGGTTTATCCAGCAACAGCTTCAACAGGGCGTCGAGTTGAAAATACCAGCGACACACTCCATAGGAGAGTTCAGCTGTCAGCGCTCTCTCCTTCTCGGGCAGTCTGTCGGCAACACTGCGCAAGGCGGTTTCCAGATTGCGCCCCTGCAATACCTGCTGAATCACCATAGCGCTGGCTGCGCGCGAGTCAAGTGCGGCCATTAGCCGAACCCCACATTATCGAGGGAGCGTGCATTCAGAAAGTCGGCTGCGGACATCGCCCTTTTTCCCGGCAGCTGCAATTTTATGATGCGCAGCAGCCCCTCCCCGGTGGCGATATCGATGCCATCAGGGGAGCTGTTGACAACACGGCCAGGCGCAGCCCTGCTGTCACCATCGACAAGCCGTGACTCCCACACCCGCAGCTGTTTGCCGTCCAGCTGCGTATAGGCGACCGGCCAGCTGTTATAGGCGCATACCTTGCGATGAATCAGCGCAGCAGGCTCGCTCCAATCTATTGCAGCCTCGCTCTTGCTGAGTTTATGCGCGTAAGTCACACCTTCATCCGCCTGAGCAGCTGCCTGACGCCCATCACTACCCAACAACGCTAACGCATCCATCAATGCCTCCGCCCCCAGTTGTGCAAGCCGGTCATGAAGATGGACGCCCGTTTCATTGGCGCTGATAGCAATCTCTCTACGCAGCCACACCGGACCGGTATCCAGGCCTGCATTCATCTGCATGATAGAGATGCCCGTTTGTTGATCTGCAGCAATAATGGCGCGCTGTATCGGCGCCGCACCCCGCCAGCGCGGCAGCAGAGAAGCGTGAATATTGATACATCCCAATCGCGGCGCATCAAGAACCGCCTGAGGAAGGATCAGCCCGTAGGCCACCACTACCATCAGGTCGGCCTGCAACTGCTGCAACTCCTCAACGGATTCCGCACTCTTGAAATCGAGAGGTTGATAAACTGGAATATGATGATCGACGGCAACCTGCTTGACCGGACCATGCACAAGCTTTCTACCTCGCCCGAGCGGGCGGTCAGGCTGCGTATAGACAGCCACGACTTCATGGGGAGATGCCATCAGCGCCTGTAGTGCAGGAACTGAGAAATCAGGTGTTCCAGCAAAGATAATGCGCATTAAATCACAACCGCCTGGCGACTCTTCTTCTCCATTTTCTTGCGGATGCGCTGTCGCTTCAGGTTTGATAAATAGTCGACAAAGAGCTTGCCGTCGAGGTGATCGATCTCATGCTGAATGCAGACTGCCAACAGGCCGTCATCCTCAATCTCAATCTCGCTGCCATCACGATCCAGCGCACGCACCCTGATATGCCCGGCTCGCGTCACGGTCTCAAACACCCCCGGAACCGAGAGGCACCCCTCTTCGCAGCTCTCTTCACCACCCCTCTCGATGATCTCGGGGTTGATCAGAGACAGCGGCTGATCATGATCTTCACTGACATCGATCACTATAATTCTCTTGGCGACATTCACCTGTATCGCAGCAAGGCCAATTCCCGGGGCGGCATACATGGTTTCAAACATATCATCGAGCAGCGTCCGAATCGACTCATCCACTACCTCGACAGGAAGCGCAGTATTGCGCAGGCGCGTATCGGGAAAGTGCAGAATTTCTAGTTTTGCCATAATGTAATCATCATTTGATTCAATCTATTTCCTGAAACGCCGACTTCAGGTATATTCTCCATTGCGTCTATGATATATAAAAATCACATTCATTTCCTGTATCTGCGTCGCGGGACTGGAATTCGGGAGCCACAAGATATGTCCAAACCAAGATTACAACTACTGACAGCAATCCTGATACTGCTTGTCTCTGCGCCGCTGATGGCTGTGCAGTTGCGTGACGGCCATCCCAACGAGGTGATTGTCACTAAAGGCGATACCCTGTGGGATATATCCGGACGATTTCTGCAGCACCCCTGGGAGTGGCCCCAGCTATGGAAGCGAAATCCCTCGATCAAGAACCCTGATCTCATCTACCCTGGCGACCGTTTGAGCCTGACATGGGTCAACGGCCAGCCAAGACTGGTGCGCCAGGGAAGAGGCAGGAGAGGCTCACCGATTGGAACCATCTCACTACGGGTGATACGCGCATTTCTCTCCAGGCCCTACCTGCTGGATGACAGGGCAATCGAGAACTCAGGTTACATCATAGGCTTTCGCGAAGGCACGCTGATTGCAGGCCCTGGCGAGCGCGCCTATGCGCGTCACCTCGGCTCGCTGGAAGACGACTTCGAACCCACCTCTACAAGCACCTGGAGACTTCCGCCAGGAGTTACACTCCCTCCAGACACAGGCGAACTTCCGGAAGGGTTCAGGTTCGTGGAGGGCGAGCCCAGGAAAAAAATACGCAGACCCACTGCAACGCACTTCGACATTGTGCGGCCGGGGGATCTCTACAAGGATTATGATACTGGTGAAGTACTCGGCAGAGTCGCTCTCTATATCGGCACGGCGAAGCTGGTTCGCGATGATGATCCCGCTACTATCCAGATCACCTCGACAACAATGGAGGTCATGCAGGGTGATCGTTTAATCCCGTCTACGGCAAAAAAGATCAAGAACAAGGATCTCTATTTTCAACCCGGAGTGCCGAGTCGGCAGGTAGATGGGCACATCATTGACATTCCCGGCGGCGTTACCAATGCAGGACAATATAGTGTAATCGCCATTGACAGAGGAGCAGCCGATGGCCTTGAACAGGGCGATGTTCTGCTTGTCAACACCAACCAACGTCGCATTATTGATCGCTTTGCACCAAGAAACAGTGGCGAATCAGAATTCCCTGAGAAGCGTAATATCTGGGGGAAACCAATCGTGACTCTTCCGGAAGAGAGCGCCGGAAAAATCATCATCTTCCGCGTTTTTCATCGTGTCAGCTTTGGAATCATATCGAGAGCAACCCGCTCCATCAAAAGCGGCTTTCCGGTGCATAGCCCATAATCCCCGACACTCACGGAAACCAGGCAACGGAATGCTGAAATCAACACAATCACAATGGCTGGCGCTCATCCGTGCGCCTGGCATCGGCTCTGGAAGCATACATAAACTTCTGCAGCATTTTGGCTCGATTGCAGATATTTTTTCAGCATCCGCCAGCCAACTGCATGCCGCAGGGATTAAACCCGGCATCAGTGAAGCCATACTGCACCCGGATGAAGGTCTGATCGCCTCTGACGGCGCCTGGCTGGAGAAACCGGATCATCATCTTGTGACCTGGGGTGATGCGGACTATCCCGCCTTGCTGAGCGAAATCCCCGGTCCTCCCGCCGCACTCTTTCTCAAGGGCAATCCCGAATTACTCAAACTTCCGCAACTGGCGATAGTCGGCAGCCGCAACCCCACCTCCGGCGGCGTACAGAACGCCACACAATTTGCAAAACATCTTGCCACTTGCGGACTCGGGATTTGCAGCGGCATGGCGACTGGAATTGACACCGCCAGTCATACTGGCGCCCTGCAGGCCGGCGGTTTCACGATCGCCGTAGTCGCCACCGGACTGGATCGCGTCTACCCGGCGATCAATCGTGAACTGGCTCACAAGATAGCCAGTGAAGGACTGCTGATTTCGGAATTCCCTCCGGGCACAGGACCCAATGCAAGGCATTTCCCGAGTCGCAACCGTATTATTTCAGGCCTGTCGGTTGGCACACTGGTGGTCGAAGCCGCTCTGAGGAGCGGCTCACTCATTACCGCTCGACTCGCTGCAGAACAGGGCCGGGAGGTATTTGCAATCCCGGGCTCTATACACAACCCGCTTGCGAGGGGCTGCCACGGCCTGATAAGGCAGGGAGTCAAACTTGTGGAGTCAGCCGAACACATCCTCGAAGAACTCTCTGCGTTGCTTGCCGAATACCAGGTGAGTGTTGAAATTAATGCTGCCGGGGATGGGAAACAGCACACGGATCAGCCTCCGGCACTGGATGATAACTACCTCTCAATGCTGGATTGCATCGGCTATGATCCACTCACTGTCGATGAACTTATCCACAAAAGCAGATTGACGCCAGAGGCGGTTTCCTCCATGCTATTAATACTTGAACTGCAAGGCTATGTTGAATCTTTGCCCGGTAATCGCATCTGTCGCACTTCACCCTCCCTATCTTCATCAGGTAAAGTCCCGTGAACGAGAATATCATCGATGTATTGATCTATATCTACGAAACATATATGGATGGCGAAAAACAACTCCCGTCAGATCAGGTACTTATCGAAGAGCACCTGCTGAAAGTCGGTTTTCATGAGGGCGAGATCAACAAGGCGTTTGACTGGCTTGACGAGCTTGCCTGGCGTCAGGGATCTCTCCATGAAAATAGTGATTTCAGCCAGGCATCCATGCGTCTCTACTCTGACGAGGAGGTGCAGCGCATCGATATGGAGAGCAGAGGTCTGCTGTTGTTTCTGGAGCAAAATGGTATACTTGATCCCCTCAGCCGTGAACTGGTCATAGAACGCGCCATGGCGCTGGAAAACCCGGAGCTTGACAGTGATGACATCCAGTGGATAGCCCTGCTGGTATTGCTGAATCAACCTGGACAGGAAGCAGCATTCACCGTCATGCAGAATCTCGTCTATGATGGCGCTCCTGATTTGCTGCATTAACTAATAGTTGGCAGTTGGCAGTTGGCAGTTGGCAAAACTCTAATCGAGTCATTATCAACTGCAACTTTTTTGTTGATTTTACTACCAACTGAATACTGCTAACTTTGTTTTCATGCAAACTTTCTGATTCACGCACAGAATTTATTAACACCACGATTAATCAACCATTCCACACAACTTAAAGGAAAAATTTATGGGACTATTTGATTTTGCATCCGACCTTGGAAAAAAACTTTTTGGTGATGACGATGATCCTGCCGAGGTGATTCAAAAACACATCGAGGAAGACAATCCCGGGGTGGAGAATCTGCACGTTGAGGTTGAAGACGGTGTCGCCACTGTTTCAGGAGAGGCGAAAGACCAGTCTGCATTTGAAAAGGCCGTTTTGATGGCCGGCAATGTCTTCGGCATCAAGGAGGTCAGGGCAGATGAGCTGAAACCTGAAGAGATTGAAACCATTGAGGAAGTAGAATTTTACACCATCGAGAAGGGAGATACCCTGTGGGCCATCGCAAAAAAACATCTCGGTGACGGCAACAAATACAACGATATCTTTGCAGCCAACCGTGAAGTGATCAAGGATCCAGACCTGATTTATCCGGGACAGAAAATCCGCATTCCGCTTGCATAACGCACAGCAGATAACTCCACATAGGATGTGTTGAGCGGCAGCGAAGCGCATCGAATGCAGGCCTTGAACAATACAGGGCATCATCGAAACGTTGTCACATTGCCAAGTAACCATAAAAAAACCGGAGCATCTGCTCCGGTTTTTTATGCTTCAAATCTGATCATAAACAATCAGAGGATGTAAGCGCGCTCATCGTGTTGAGAGATATCGAGGCCTTCTGTCTCCTCTTCTTCGGTCACACGCAAGCCAATCAGCAGATCAAGCACTTTCAGGATAATGAAAGTCACAACGGTGGTGTAGACAAGAACAACACCCACGCCGTAAGCCTGCGTCATCACCTGGCTGGAGATACTGTCATTGCCATCACCGAAGCCTGCGCCACCCAGTGATGTTGCACAGAAAACACCGGTCAACAATGCACCGATGATGCCGCCGACACCGTGAACACTGAAAGCATCCAGCGAATCATCAAATCCCAGTGCAGGCTTGATTTTTACGGCCGCAATGAAACAGCCAAGTCCGGAAGCGGCGCCAATTGCCAGAGCTCCCATGGGGCCGACAAAGCCTGCGGCCGGTGTAATAGCAACCAGGCCGGCGACAGCGCCTGAAGCGATACCCAGTACGCTGGGCTTGCCGTGGGTAACCCACTCAGCCAGCATCCACACAACTGCAGCCATGGCGGCAGCAATCTGGGTCACAGCCATAGCCATACCCGCTGTGCCGTCCGCTGCCAGTGCACTGCCTGCATTGAAGCCGAACCAGCCAACCCACAGCATCGCGGCGCCAACAATGGTAAACATCAGGTTATGTGGAGGCATCGGCGTCTTCTGGTAACCTTTGCGCTTGCCGACAACGATCGCGGCAACCAGACCGGCGACACCGGCATTGATATGCACAACGGTGCCGCCTGCGAAATCAAGGATACCCGCATCGAGCAGAAAACCACCATCGCCCCATACCCAGTGCGTGATAGGCGCATAGATGACTGTGACCCAGATCACCATGAAGATCAGCATCGCAGAGAACTTCATACGTTCCGCAAAGGCGCCGACAATCAGCGCGGGAGTAATAATGGCAAAGGTCATCTGGAAGGTCATGAAGACGGATTCCGGAATGGCGCCGCTCATGCTGTCAACGGTCAAACCGGAGAGAAACAGTTTATCGAGACCACCCCAGTAAGCGCCTTCACCGCCAAAGGCGATACTGTAGCCGTATAGCGCCCAAATAACGGTCATGACGGCAGTGATGGCAAAACACTGCATCATCACCGACAGGCCGTTTTTTGCGCGCGTCATGCCTGCATAGAAGAGGCTCAGGCCGGGAATGGTCATAAACAGCACCAGCGCGGTTGCTGTCAGCATCCAGGCGGTATCTCCGCTGTTGAGTACCGCATCTTCTGCGAAAGCGATTGATGGAAGCACCGCGGCAGCCATCGCCGCCGCCCCTGCTATCACTTTATTGAATAATTTTAATTTAATCATCGATAGATCTCCTGTGATTTCAGAGTGCATCCGAACCGGTTTCACCGGTGCGGATACGCACAACATGCTGTATATCAGAGACAAAAATTTTGCCGTCGCCAATCTTGCCGGTTTGCGCTGCCCTGGTGATGGCCTCGATGACCTGATCAAGCATATCTGCAGAAACCGCCGCTTCAATCTTCACTTTCGGCAGGAAGTCCACCACATACTCCGCTCCACGATAAAGCTCGGTATGCCCCTTCTGCCGGCCAAAACCCTTGACCTCGGTTACTGTAATACCGGAGAGACCGATATCTCCCAGTGCTTCACGTACATCATCCAGCTTAAACGGCTTGATGATGGCTGTTATCATTTTCATTGCTAGCTGCTCCAGTCAATGTGAAAGTTATTTTCGCCGGTTTTTCCGGCTTGCGGTTACATCCAAAGCAATTAGCGTGCCAATATTCAGTATTGATGAGAAAACAAATCAACCACAGATGAACACGAATGTACTCAGATATGAAAACATCTCGTAACTCTGTCAGTACGTTCGACCAATTCGCTCATTTGACAAGGCACAGAATAGTTACAACATTTCATGATCTGTGTTCATCTGCGGTTAAAAAGAGGCATACTCATCAATA
>JADWMH010000138.1 GCA_015767355.1 Gammaproteobacteria bacterium | reverse complement strand
CACTCTGAAGGAGACTCAATCATGGCACTGATTTCCATGCGTCAACTACTGGATCATGCAGCTGAAAACAGCTACGGCATGCCGGCTTTCAACGTCAACAATATGGAGCAGGTTCACGCAATCATGCGTGCTGCGGATGCGACCAACAGCCCGGTTATCCTGCAGGGTTCTGCAGGCGCCCGTAACTATGCAGGTGAAGCTTTCCTGCGTCACCTGATTCTCGCGGCGATCGAAGCCTATCCGCACATTCCACTCGTTATGCACCAGGATCACGGCTCATCGCCAAACGTCTGTCTGCGTTCCATTCAGTCGGGCTTTTCATCGGTGATGATGGACGGCTCCCTGATGGAAGATGCGAAAACGCCTTCCAGCTATGAATACAATGTCGATGTGACCCGCAAGGTTGTCGACATGGCGCATGCCGGCGGCGTCTCTGTCGAAGGCGAGCTGGGCTGCCTGGGTTCACTCGAAACCGGTGAGGCCGGTGAAGAGGATGGCGTCGGCGCCGATGTGATCCTCGAGATGGATCAAATGCTGACAGATCCTGATGAAGCGGCTGACTTTGTCGCCAAAACCAGGGTCGACGCACTGGCGATCGCTATCGGCACCTCTCACGGCGCATATAAGTTCACCAAGGAGCCAACAGGTGACATCCTGCGCATCGATCGCGTCAAGGAGATTCATGCGCGTATTCCAAACACCCATCTGGTCATGCATGGTTCATCTTCCGTACCCCAGGATTGGCTCAAGATCATCAACAGCTATGGCGGCGACATGGGGCAGACCTATGGCGTACCTGTAGAAGAGATCGTGGAAGGCATTAAAAACGGTGTGCGCAAGGTCAACATCGATACCGATCTGCGCATGGCGTCGACTGGTTCAGTGCGTCGCCACCTGGCGGAAAACACCTCCAACTTCGATCCTCGCAAATTCCTCAAGGAAGCGACAGACGGCATGATGGAGATCTGCAAGGCGCGCTTCGAAGCCTTCGGAGCCGCCGGTAACGCCGACAAACTGACCGCGACCTCCCTGGAGAAGATGTTCATCTCCTACGAGAAAGGCGAACTGGATCCTAAAGTTTCCTGATCCTCTCTCAACCACGAGAACAAAAAACCGCATCACCTGATGCGGTTTTTTTATGTACATTTTTCACCACAGATGCACACAGATAAACACAGATTGCAACATCTTGAGAAGATGAAGCTATACTTATTGCTACTCACTAGCGACATCAATGCAACCCATGAGCCGATATCTCTTTCTGCTGCTAATAATACTACTGCCTATGCTGCTGCAGGCGGCGACAAGTGGCGAGGGTGTCAATGCAGGGCTACTGAATCCCGGCTATCAGGAGAAACCATCCTGGTTCAAGGAGTCATTTTTGGATATCCGGGAGGATATTGCTGAAGCAACAGCAGCAGAGAAGCGGGTTCTGCTCTATTTCTATCAGGATGGCTGCCCCTACTGCAGCAAGTTGCTGCATGACAACTTTGGCGACCAGGTCATTGCGGGGAAGACGCAGCAGCATTTTGATGTGATTTCGCTGAATATGTGGGGAGACAGGGAGGTAGCGGGGCTCCTGGGTGAGAGCATCACCGAAAAGGAGTTTGCTGCTCAACTCAAGGTGCAATACACGCCGACACTGCTCTTTTTAAACGAGAGCGGCAGAGCAATTGTTCGTCTCAACGGCTATTATCCGCCGCACTCTTTTTCTGCGATTCTCGATTATGTCGCACAGCACAAGGAGAGTGAACTTTCCGTACGTGACTACCTCTCCGAGATGAACCCCCGCTCTGCCAGTGGAAAACTGCATGTTGAACAGGGATTTCTAACAACTCCAGTCGATCTGTCAGCAGTGAACAGAGAGAAACCCCTGCTGGTGATGTTTGAACAAAAGCAGTGTCTCACCTGTGATGAACTGCATGAGGATATTCTGCAGCGCGCCGGGGTTCGACAATCCCTGCAAGGATTTGAGGTGGTTGTGCTCGATATGTGGAGCAGTGATGCCATGACGACACCGGCAGGCATCAAGACTACGGTCAGGGAGTGGGCGCAGTCGCTTGGAATCCAGTATGCCCCCAGCCTGCTGTTTTTCGACAGGGAAGGAGAGGAGGTGTTTCGCAGTGAAGGCTATCTGCGTGCCTTCCATATCCATGGCGTGCTGGACTATGTGTCGAGTGAAGCCTATAGGCAGCAGCCTGAATTCCAGCGCTTCCTGCAGGATCGACGCGAAGATTTCGAAAAACGCGGCCTGGATATCGATTTGTGGAAATAGTGTAACAACGCAACACAACCTGATGTGCTGCTCCCAGCGTTTCGCGGCCGAAAGGCCGCTCCTACATCTTTTTGGCGTCCTGGTGTAGGAGCGCTCTTCTGAGTGCGATGGTCATAACAATCATCTCTCAGCAATCATCACCGGCAGACGTTTGGCTCCCCATGTTCCGGGTTTGGTTTCAAACACACCCGCGCACTTCTCCCCACACTCCGGACAGCAGCCTTCGGCCTTCAGTCTCCAGTCGGTGATGACATACCAGTCGCGGCCTATGAGACGTGTGCCGCAGCTGTGGCAGTAGGTGCTTTCGCCATTTTCGTCATGCACATTGCCGGTGAAGGCGTAATGAATGCCGTTCTGCATGGCGATTGAGCGCGCACGTGTCAGTGTCTCAGGCGGCGTTGGCGGAGTATCCCTCATTTTCCAGTCAGGATGAAACGCAGAGAAGTGCATCGGCACATCGGGGCCAAGATGTTCGACGACCCATTGAGTCATCTCTTGCAACTCTCTGTCAGAGTCGTTTTCGCCCGGAATCAGCAGCGTGGTCAGTTCCAGCCAGCAATCGGTTTCATGATGGATGTATTCGAGAGTCTCCAGCACGGGCTGCAGATGCGCCCCTGTCAGCTTGTGATAGAAATCTTCATTAAACGACTTGAGATCGACATTGGCAGCATCCATCACTGCAAAGAACTCCTTGCGAGGCTCCGGGTTGATGTATCCGGCGGTGACAGCAACAGATTTGATTCCCCGTTCACGGCAGGCCAGCGCCGTGTCGATGGCATACTCATGAAAAATGACCGGGTCGTTGTAGGTATAGGCGACGCTGCGACAGCCATGCTCTGCAGCCGTGCGTGCAATGGCCTCGGGTGATGCCTGGTCCATCAGGGTATCCAGCTCACGAGATTTGGACATATCCCAGTTTTGACAGAACTTGCACGCAAGGTTGCAGCCTGCTGTGCCGAATGAGAGCACCGATGATCCCGGATAAAAGTGATTCAGCGGTTTTTTCTCGATGGGGTCGATGCAGAAGCCGCTGGAGCGGCCATAGGATGTCAGAATCACAGCACCCTGTTCGTTTTTACGGATAAAACAGAGCCCCCGCTGGCCCTCTTTCATTTTACAAAAGCGCGGACAGAGGTCACATTGAATGCGGTGATGATCAATTGCATGCCAGTATTTTGTCGGCTGTCTGGATTCGGTAACTTTCATCTCTATTTCTCCCATCTCTACTCTTAAGAGTGGTGGTAAATGAAAAAAAGTCAACTGCAGCTTGAATTTTTCTACAAAGACTCCAAAATTGTGAGTGTAAGGAATTAAGAAAGGAGGAAGTTATGAAATCGAACATCCGTCCTGCGGCAGTTGCAGGAATGTTTTATCCTGGAGATAAGGGCGAACTTCAGCGACAGGTTCAGCAATTTCTTGCTGAAGTCAGTATGAAGGCGCCTCAACCAAAGGCGATGATCCAGCCCCATGCCGGCTATATCTACTCAGGGCCTGTGGCGGCCGCTGCATACTCTCAACTGCGGCAACACGCTAAAACAATCACGCGTGTGGTACTGCTGGGACCTGATCACAGGGTGGGATTTCGCGGTATCGCCGCGCCGTCTGCAGACTATTTTGAAACCCCCCTGGGTAAGGTTCCGCTGGATCAGAAAACCATCAGGTCACTCGTGGGTGTCGATCTGTTTGATGCGGCGCATCAACAAGAGCATAGTCTCGAGGTACAGCTGCCGTTTCTGCAGCAGGTGCTGGGTGAATTCTCGCTGGTTCCACTGGTGATCGGCAGTGTCGAACCCGGAGAGGTCGCGGCCGTACTGCGTCAACTGTGGGGAGGTGATGAGACCCTGGTTGTCGTCAGCTCCGATCTGAGCCATTATCACGACTATCAAACAGCCCGCCGGATTGATGCTGCAACCACTCAGGCGATCGAACGCTTTGACAGTAGTATCGGTTCCAATGATGCCTGTGGCTATCAGGGAGTGCGTGGTTTACTGCAGGTGGCGGCAGAGAAGGGGCTGCAGGAGATGACCCTGGATGTGCGCAATTCCGGAGATACTGCAGGCCCCCGGGACCAGGTTGTCGGCTATGGGTCCTATATCTTCTACTGAAATGAATATTACAATTGGGGCGATCTTAAGAAGATTGAAAACAGATCGCAATTAGATCTGTCATCCCGAGGGAAGTGAGGCACGATCGACGAGGGATCTGAAGAGATTGCGTATTAAGATCTCTCCTGCATCGAGATGACAAACTGAATGGCTAAAATGAATAGTGAAACTGGAAATGAATTAAGTTTGCAGCAGCAGCAGGAGCTGCTGAGGGTTGCACGCGAGTCGATTCAGCATGGCTTGGAGCATCGTCATGCAATCAATGTCGACGCCGATGCTTATGATGAGCAGCTCCAGCATCATGGAGGCAGTTTTGTGACGCTTAACAAAAATGGTGCGCTGCGCGGCTGTATCGGCACACTGCAGCCCTATCAGCCCCTGCTCAATGACGTTGCGGAGCATGCACGGGCGGCGGCATTTTCTGATCCGCGTTTTCCACCTCTTAGTGTTGATGAATTTGCCGATATCGTGATCAGCGTCTCGGTGCTGGGCAAGCCGAGTGCCATCAACTTCAGTGATGAAGAGGATCTGATCAGTCAGCTGAGACCATTAGAGGATGGCCTGATATTTGAAGAGGGTGGCAACAGAGGGACATTTTTACCCAGCGTGTGGGAATCGCTGCCGGAGCCGCGGCAGTTTCTGCAGCAGTTGAAGCGCAAAGCCGGATTGCCGGTTGATTACTGGTCCGACAACCTGAAAATCTCCCGTTACACAACCCAATCCTTTTCTGAAAAGGCGTGATGACGAGTTGATCGTGAAAGAATACCTGGGTGTTAAATTAATCCACACAGTTGGATAATGACTCATGCGCCAGCTTTTTTATCTCCTGATGATTCTCAATCTTCTGCTGTTCCTGTGGATTTATCAAACACAACAGCAACCTGATCAACTGCAAACGGGTAAACCGGCGATTGGAGATCTGCGCATAGTCAGTGACGATGTCATACAGCGGATAAAATCTGACGTTGATGAGGGACATGCGCGGGCTGTAAATCCTGACACAGTTCCTGCTCTTACCAAGCATGCATCATCAAGAATAATCGTCACCTCAATCAATGGATATGAGGTGGTTCTCTCTTCACTCAACTCATACCATGCTGCTGTCAGGATATTTGATCTACTGCAGCCATCCGCAGGCGTGGACGCAGATAAAAGCGTGGGATGTAGAGATAAAAAGTGTTTGTTTGTTGCTGATGAAGAGGATTTGTTTAATGCCGGTCTTTTTATAGAGAGAGATTCTGCCATCATGCAGTAAGGATCCGGAATCGATGCTGCTGATGAATGGAACTCCTGGTCCTTCATAGGATGTGTCGAGGTACGAGGCGCATCGCACATTGTTGATGCGCTTCGTGCCTCGACA
>JADWMH010000025.1 GCA_015767355.1 Gammaproteobacteria bacterium | reverse complement strand
TATAGAGTGTCAATAAGTGGAGTGCATTACACCAATATCAGAAGCTTTTGGACCAGGAGACGGCGAATTTTGTGTCGTCACTGCTCAGCGCCCGCTCTTCTGCCGTTGAAACTGTCAGGGTAAAATCACCCCACTCGCCGGCGCTCTTGGTCAGGTCGATCTGGCCATGCCAGTAGTCTGGGTCACCATTGAAAAACTCCCACTCGCTGGAAGTGTCAAAATCGTAATAACCGGCAGTGGCGCCGATGTTCCAGGTCTCTGCAAAATCGATGCTGCCGCCAAAATGGTAGTAGATATCGCCATCGGAAAAAGGTGCATCGCTGTCAGCATCACCAGTCAGCGTGTAGTTGATCCCAGCCGAGAACCATCTCCAGGAGCCTGAAACAGCGAGTTCGAAGAAGTTGGAATCATCATATCCGGACGTCGGATAGTAGTAGTAGATGAGCCCAAGGTCGTAGCCGAACTCCTCGTACTCTCCCTTGAAACCGCCATAGAAATCAACCTCGGCGCCGGAACCGACATCGTCGAGCGCCCAGTCGATGTTCGAAACCCAACCACCCAGATAGATTCCACTCGTGTGCGCCCAATCAACCCCGCCGGATACAGCCGGGCCGTCATCCGTCTGCGTGACGCCGCGCCACAAATAGTTGCTGGTGACGCCGATATTGGCGCTGAACTCGTGTACAGGAGCAGCCGCCGTCTCTGTCGTCGTGGCCCAGGCCGTGGGGGTGGTCGTTTCCGTCACCGTAGTGTTGCCCGAGACAGCTGTTGTTTTTGTAATCTCTGCTGCAGAGAGTGCAGAAGTCGCGCCCATCAGGGCGATACCGCATGCAATGACTGTTTTTTTCATCTTCATAATTCGTACTCCGATTAACTCATCTTTTATTAAATACCAAGCGGGTAGTTCCCGCTTCAAAGTGTCGTGTAGACAGCTTGATATTATACTTGCATATACCGTGCCAGATTTCACATCACGCGATTTTACCATTGATTTTAGAAGATAAATTGCGGAATCCAAGCTATGTAGGACGACAGCCGCTCTTTTGAAGCACACGCCTTGCAGATGATATGCATTATTGGTGCAGCCCCATCTGCATACTGCCTACTGCAAGCCTCCTTTCCATCTGCAATTTTTTCACTTTTTTCAGGCGAAAAAAAACGGGGCCCGAAGGCCCCGTCATCACACTTGAAAGTTGATTAGATCAACTCATCAGAAGGTGTGAACCATACCCATTGAGAAGCCTTGTGCGCCACCAGTGAGAAGGGTTAGCGGAGCATTATTCAGAGAAAGCTCGGAATCTGCATACAGTGCATACACCTTGGTGCGAACACTCAGCTTGTGATCCCAGCCAATCGCCCAGGCGTTATTCGAGCTTGCACGCAAGCCATTAATAAAACCGGCACGATCGGTATCCGGATCATATTGGCCGAACATCGCCTTGACGGTGTTGTTGCCGAAGTCATAGGCTCCCAGAATCTGCCACTTGTTGGTTTGCAGTTTCTCGAAACCATCTTCACCAATCTGACTTTGCTCATAAACGGCACCGAAAGTGAAGGCGTTCATGATGTAGCCGGCGCCAACTCTCCACACATCGTTTGTGTCCCACACGGTAGTACCGCTGACATCTTCATAGGCAGCAGATGCATAGAAGCCGTTGTTGAAGTACATGCCGGCAATAGAATATGCGCCGTCACCGAGCAGGTCAGAACCGTAATCTTCGGAAGCCACACCAGCGGCAGCAAAGGTGAAGCCGTTCCAGTTCGGGCTGATGTATGCGAGGACTTTGGAGGCGCGACGATCGATAAAACCAATGGTTGAGTTGTAATCCGCCATGGTGTCGGAGAAGACGTCGAGACGACCGGTTGAGATCTTCAACGGGGTGTCGTGCCTACCGACGAGGAAGGTTCCCCAGTCGCCGGCCAGACCGATGTAAGAGTTACGACCTGCGCCCCAGCCACTTTTTTGACCATGTTCACCAGTGATATCATAAGCGATTTCAGCTTTCCAGATCGCCTTCAGGCCGTTGCCCAGATCTTCAGAACCCTTGAAACCGATACGTGAGGTGCGGTTCTGAACATTCCAATTTCCGCTTGAAGAGAAGATGTCAGGATTGAGCACATTGTCATCAAGAACACCAGGTATGAAGAAATCATCTTTGGGATCAACATAGTCGATCGATGCGTGGATTTTACCATAGAGCACAACATTGGCTGCTGCGGTCATTGGCGCTGCCATGACTGCTGCTGCAATTGCTGTTGCAAGAATTGTCTTTTTCATTTGAGTACTCCCTCAAAATATTTAGAATTTAAAAACGAACACCCCGTGACTCAGCGTGTCTGTTGAGTATATTAGATCAGTAATTACCCTAATGCAACACTTTTTTGTAAAAAAACACAAAATAATTGCATTGTTGCGAAAATGATACACATTAAACTATCAACAGGTTAGCGAATTTTCCTAAACCAGCTCATGCGGAACTTATTGAGAAACACGCCTTTTTCGCCCTGTTTTTGCAGAATTGAGACACGAGGAAAGAAGTTTGCAGTCGTCAGTAGGCAGTTTGCAGTAAAAAGATGAAATTCTTTTTTTCCTTGCCGCCTACTGCAAACTGATGACTGCAAACTTTGTTATTGTTGTTTATCAAGCGCATCAAAAAGTGGCGAGAGGTATTTTTCATACGGCTTCCAGACACCGATGGCATTTTCAGGGGTGGGCATGCAGGCAGCCCGGGTTTCTCCCTGCTCGATACGCGACTCATGCAGACAGGCATCATCCCACTCGAGGCCGCAAAAATCCAACAGCCCCCTAAGCTGCGTTTGCGGGTCAGCAATCATCTCTTCGAACTTCAGCTTGTAGATAGACCCCGGAAGCAGTTGATTCCAGTATGCCATGAGGCTGTTGAACCGCACCGCATACTCAGCCGCGGTTCCAGGCTCATTGGAATAGTCGTGCCTCTCGAGGAAATTTTTCCGGTAGATCTCAAAACAGACGTCTCTCATCCCCCGGTCGACCCACACAACCCTTGCACGCGGCAGAGACAGATGAATCATGCCGAGTCGAAATACATTTCCCGGCAGGGTATTGGTGACATGCTTTTCGCTCTTGAAACGTCTGCGCAACTCACCAACGTACTTTTTACCCAGCTCTTTAAAAATGGACGCGTTCAGCACCGCAGCGCTGTCGGGAAACAAACCGAGTCGCTCACTCTTTAGCAGGGCGGTGACGCTATCACCAAATTCTTTAAGTTCACCACCTGCAGCAACCCGTGGATGGCGGCAAAGCAGCGCTTCGGTCACCGATTTCCCGCTGCGCGGCAGTCCCACGATAAAAATTGGCGTATCATCCTCGCAACCCTTCTTGTCATGCGTTTGCATAAATTCCGGTGTAAACACTGATTCGAGTCTTGTTGCGCTCTCCCTGATTGCGTCGAGGTCATCGACGCCCCGGCCCCGGGCCTCATCCCGGCATCGATTGCCCTGTTCAATGTAATCGAAGGCAGCAGCATAATCGCCTGTTGCGTCCATGGCCCCGGCAAGGGTAAAAGCCAGCCTGGTGCGCTGTTTTAGCGTCAGCCCCGGATGGTCATAGAGCGCTATCATATTGCGCAGGTCTTCACCCCGGTCGTCGAAACGCTTTGCTTGAACGATGACTTCCCAGGCCGTGACACTCTCCGGATCCAGGGCGAGACAACGACGCGCCTGCGCCTCCGCCTTTGCCAAATCTCCAGCGAAAAGGCGGGTTTTGGCCCATAGCACGTAAAGCTGTGAATCCTCTCCGATGGTTTTGCGATAACGCTCCGCTAAGCGCATGACGCCGTCATGGTCGTTGCTCATCAATGTGGCGTTGGCCAGGCCCAATATGGCCGGCCCCGACCTTTTGTCAAGAGCCGTTGCCTTGCAGTAATGATCGATTGCTTGTGTGTACTGCTGTTTTTCGTAAAGCAAGTCAGCCAGATTCAGTTGGGCCTCGAAATGGGAGGGATTAATGGCTAGAGCACGCAGGTAGTGAGCTTGCGCCTGGTCGAATTGCTCTTCCTCTTTGTCCAGATAGGCGAGATTAACCAGGGCGTCGTCGTTATCGGGATCGATATTCAGCGTACGCTCGATTGCCTGGCGAGCAAGATCCGGCGAGTCAGTGTCGATGTACAACACCCCCAGATTGTAAATCGCGTTGATCAGTTCCGGGTTGATCTCCGTGGCGCGCAAAAGCTGCTGCTCAGCCTGAAGATGATCGCCCTTCATCATGAGCGCCGCGCCCCAGTTGCTGTATGCCTCGGCATACTCCGGGCGGTTTTTGACGGCCTTGCGATAACATTTAATGGCTCTTTCAGGATCGCCCATTTCCCGATAGGTCTCTCCCAGGTTGTTCCAGTACATCGCAGTCGATGGCGCCAGCCGCAGGGCTTTGTTGAATGTCCTGATGGCCTGCTTGAACTTGCCGCGGCGTTTTTCGGTCATTGCCAGCAGGTGCAGAGCCGGGTGAGCCGATGGCTGACGCCTGAGGATCGCCCTGCAGGTTCTCTCCGCCTCTTTGATGCGGCCGTTGACGAAGGCATTCACGGCGGTTTGGAAGATATCGGTCATTACTCGTCTCTCTATATGAACCCTGTATTATTCTGGCTGTAGATTGGATGCATATCGATCATACATGATGCGCTTCGTTCCTCAACACATCCTATGGGCTGATAACCGCCTACTGACGACTGAAACTTTTCGTATCCTCACTCCAACCCTCCTCCCAGGGGAGAGTGGGCCAAAAAAAAGCCCCCTTGCGGGAGCTTTTTTGTTTGCAGGGAGAAGCAGGCCGCTCCCGGATGCGTGTAAATTAACGCTTGGAGAACTGCGGGCGTTTGCGCGCCTTGTGCAGACCGACCTTTTTACGTTCGACCATACGCGCGTCACGTGTCAGAAAACCTGCCGAGCGCAGCGGAGAGCGCAGCTCTTCATTGTAGTCCACCAGCGCACGGGCAATGCCGTGACGAATGGCGCCGGCCTGGCCGCTGGATCCGCCGCCGCTGACGGTCACCTTGAGATCAACCTTGTCCAGCATCTCTGTCACTTCGAGTGGCTGACGAATCACCATGCGAGAGGTTTCGCGGCCGAAAAAGTTTTCCAGGGTACGGTCATTGACGCTGATTTCGCCGTTGCCTGATGTCAGGAATACTCGCGCTGCGGAGGTTTTGCGGCGTCCTGTCCCATAATTGTGTGCTTGTGCCATCATTAATAATCCTGAATTTTAGATATCGAGCGCTTGCGGCTGCTGCGACTGCTGCTGATGCTCGGGACCAGCATAGACGCGAAGCTTTTTGAACATCGCACGGCCCAGCTTGTTACGCGGCATCATGCCTTTTACCGCATGCTCGATGACACGCTCAGGCGCTTTCTGCAGCTGTTTTTCAAGCGTAATGGACTTGAGGTTGCCGATGTAGCCGGAGTGGCTATTGTACATCTTCTGCTTCAGCTTGTTGCCGGTGACATGAATTTTTTCGGCATTCACGACGACAATATAGTCGCCGGTATCGACATGCGGTGTATATTCCGGCTTGTGCTTACCGCGCAGGCGGCGTGCAATTTCAGTCGCGAGGCGACCCAGTGTTTTACCATCGGCATCGACGAGAAACCATTCGCGGCGCACGTCTGCTGGTTTTGTACTTACGGTTGTCATCCGTCCAGATCCCTAATAATTTAATAAATTTTGTTAATAAAACAATCTAGTTGAAATGGCATGCTGCATGAATGCCGCAAACCTTTTGTTCGCAATTATGCTGCGAAAGGAGGCGGACTATACCGGATAACAGGCAGAAATACAATACTCTTTTAACCGCTGTACATAGTGTGCGATAATCCGCAACCTGATGCCTCTTACCCACTGTCAGCCAGCTGACACCTCCTATGAAACTGATCGCCCAGCTTGTTAATTTTTTGCTCGCGACACTAATGACAGGGCTGTTGCTTGTCGCCGTTGCAGTACTGCTCGCGTGGCATTTTCTCGACGCACAACTTCCGCCCACTGATGTGCTGCGTGATATCCAACTGCAGGTGCCGCTCAGAATATACAGCAGCGAAGGGGATCTCATTGCCGAATACGGCGAAAAACGCCGCGAACCAGTGCAACTCGAAGCTGTGCCCGAGGCCATGCTGCACGCCATCCTCGCAGTCGAGGACTCCAATTTCTACACCCACCCGGGGGTTGATTATCGCGGCATCGTACGCGCCGTTGTCAGCCTGGCGCAAACCGGACAGCGCCAGCAGGGCGGCAGCACCATCACCATGCAGCTGGCAAGAAATTTTTTCCTCAGCCCGGAAAAGAGCTATATCCGCAAGGTCCGCGAGATCATGCTCGCCATGCATATCGAGGAGAACTACAGCAAAAAGGAGATTTTTACGCTCTACCTGAACAAGATCTATTTTGGCAAACGCGCCTATGGCGTCAAGGCTGCCGCCCACGCCTACTATGGCAAGGAGCTCGACCAGCTGACGCTGGCTGAAACAGCGATGATTGCCGGACTGCCGAAAGCGCCGTCGAGCAACAATCCGCTCACCAACCCCAGGATGGCTATCAGCAGGCGCAACCATGTCCTGCAGCGCATGCATCTGCTGGAATATATCAATGATGCCGAACTGGATATCGCTATCAACTCCCCGCTCAGCGCAAGGCATTTTGCACCCAGGGCAGAACTCGAGGCCGCTTATGTCGGGGAGATGGTTCGCGCAGAGATGGTTCAGCGCTATGGCGAAAACGCCTATACAGGCGGCTATCATATCTACACGACCATCAACCCCTCTCTGCAGCGCCTCGCCAACTATGCGCTGCGCAGTGCGCTTGATACCTACGATAAACGCCATGGCTACCGCGGAGCCGAGAAGAAGGTGAAGCAGGAGATATGGAGCGATCCCGCCAAGCGCCGGCAATATCTGCGTCAAACCGGCAGCGTCGCCGGGCTGCAGCCGGCGATCGTACTCGGCTTTCCTGAAAAAAACAGCATGGAGGTCGCCCTGGCAGACGGCTCCACCACCACCATCGACTGGAATGGACTGAAGTGGGCCAGAAAATACCGCGGCCCGGATTCGACGAACAGGAGACCCCGCAATGCCAGTGAGATCGCGGAGCCAGGCGATCTTGTACGCATCTTAAATGTTAAAACTGATGATGGATCCTACCTGCGCCTGGCGCAGATTACCGATGCCCAGGGAGCCCTGGTCTCGGTTGACCCCAACAGCGGCGCCGTGTTCGCACTGACCGGCGGATACGAGTATTACAACAGCAAGTTCAACCGCGCAACCCAGGCGAAACGTCAGCCCGGATCGGGCTTCAAGCCCTTTATCTACTCCGCGGCGCTTGCAGCAGGCTATCAGCCATCCAGCATCATCCAGGATGCGCCGATTTCAATCCGCGACGACAACCTGCCGGGGGGATACTGGCGGCCATCCAACTACAATCACAAATACAGCGGCCCCACGCCCTTGCGCAAGGGGCTGGCATTTTCCAAGAACCTGGTCTCGATTCGCCTGCTGCGCAGTATCGGTACGGATTACGCCCGCGAACACATCCACAACTTTGGCTTCGATACGGACAAGCTGCCGAAGGGGTTGACGCTGGCGCTGGGAAGCGGCGAGGTAACCCCTTACGAGATGGCCGGCGCCTACAGCGCCTTTGCCAACGGCGGCTTTCGCGTCACCCCCCACGTCATCGATCGCATCGAGCAGGGGCGCATGGGAGTGGTGTTTCGCGCACAAAACGAGATACAGATCGCGATCACTGCAGAGAACCGCTTCCTCATGTACTCCATGATGAAGGATGTCATCCGCATCGGCACCGGTAGAAGGGCAAAATCGCTGGAACGTGCTGACATTGCCGGCAAAACAGGCACCACCAACGACTACCGGGACGCCTGGTTCAACGGCTACAACGAATCCGTAGTGACCATCGTCTATGTCGGCAAGGACAATCACCTCAGCCTGGGTAAAAAGGAGACGGGAGGGCGCGTCGCGCTGCCCGCATGGATCACCTACATGCGCGGAGCACTGGAGGGTGTTCCGGAAACCGAACCTGAGCTACCGCCCGGAATTGAAGTCTCCGGAAAATATACAGCCGGAGGCGAAACCAGGGATGAATATGAAGATGTCACGGTCGAAAAGATCTATGCGCCGGTGGTGGAGAAAAAATTTCATGGCATCAGCGAAAAACCCAGGGCTGTCGACGATCTGTTTTGATCCGGCAGGGGTTGCTTACAAGTAGATTAACCACGAAAGTCACGAAAAACACGAAAACCCTTTTTGTCTATTTTTGTGCTTTTCGTGACTTTCGTGGTTGAAAAAAAGTCTGGTTGGACAAAGGGAAATCAGGTAACACAATGAACGCTCAGGAGACGCGCCTCTATATCGCAGCAGAAGCCGCTAAACTGCTTGCCGAGCAGCAGACCCTGGATTATGGGTGGGCGCGGCACAAGGCGGCGCAGTCAGCCGGGGTTCGCGGCGAGCGGAATCTGCCCGATTTCGCGCTCATCGAAGCGTCTCTGACTGATTACCTGGAGTTGTTTCATCCTCAGCGCAACTCTCTGCAGCAGTTGCAGACGAGGTCACTCAAACTGATGAAACTGCTGTCGGCGTTTCATCCGCATCTCAGCGGCGCGCTATCGCGTGGAATCGCCGTCCGATTTGCCACCGTCACTCTCTATCTTTATGCAGATTCAGCGAAGGATGTACTGTTCCGCCTGATGGATCTCAGCGCAAATTTTGAAAGTCTGGATGTCAAACTGAGCTTTCAACGCGGCACAGAGGAGAGCCGCCCCGCTTTTCGCATCAACTTTGACGACACCGAGTATGTGCTTGTCGTACTGCAACCCGGTGAGCAGCGTCATCCGCCGATAGACCCGGTAACAGGGAAGGCGGAGCGGGGAGTGGGCGTGGAAGCATTGCTAAAGATGGTAGAGAAAGAAGTTGGCAGTATGCAGTCATCAGTAGGCAGAGAAACATAATTGTGCGGCCACAAGACCGGGGGAATACGGAAACAGCTCACTTGTCATCCCGAGGGAAGTGAGGAACGATCGACGAGGGATCTTTTGGCGCAGGACTGAAGATCCCTCTGCCGTACATGGATGTACAAATGCCGTGAGGGCAGGATGCACAGGAACGGCCTTCGTCGAGATGACAAAACAGCTCTCCTTTAGCGCTGATCCATCGGCACAAAATCACGTTTGACGGCGCCGTCATAGACCTGGCGGGGACGGCCGATGCGTTTGACAGGATCGCACATCATCTCCATCCAGTGCGACACCCAGCCAGCCGTCCTGGCCACGGCGAACATCACCGTCAGCATGTTGCGCGGGATTCCCAGCGCATGGTAGATCATACCTGAATAGAAATCGACGTTGGGGTAGAGCTTGCGCTCGACGAAGTATTCATCCTTGAGCGCTATCTCTTCGAGTTCAAGGGCAAGATCGAACATGCGCCTGTCCTTGCCCTGGTAATTCTCCAATACCTCGTGGGCAACCTGGCGGATAATCGTGGCGCGGGGGTCGTAATTCTTGTAGACCCTGTGGCCGAAGCCCATGAGACGAAACGGATCATCCTTATCCTTGGCGCGGGCGATAAATTTGGGAATATTCTCTCTGCAGCCAATCTCATCGAGCTGCTTCAGCACCGCCTCATTGGCTCCGCCGTGAGCCGGCCCCCACAGGGAGGTGACTCCTGCTGCGATACAGGCGTAGGGATTGGCTCCGGAACTGGCGGCGAGCCGCACGGTCGAGGTGCTGGCATTCTGCTCATGATCCGCGTGCAGGATAAAGAGAATATTCAGTGCGCGCACAGCAACCGGGTCGCTCTCATAAGGACCGCAGGGCGTGGCAAACATCATGTGCAGCAGATTGTCACAGTAGTGCAAATTATTCTGCGGATACATGAAAGGTTCGCCGATGTTGCGCTTGTAGGAAGCCGCTGCAATCGTGGCGACCTTGGCTATCATGCGCTGGGCTGCCTCTGCGCGGTGTTCGAGATTCTCGATATCCAGGGTGTCATGGTAGAAGGCGGAGAGTGACGCCACCACGCCGGCCATCATTGCCATCGGATGCGAGTCGTAGCGAAACCCCTGGAAAAACTTGGTCAGCGACTCGTTGACCATCATGTGCTTGTGAATCGTCGACTGAAATTCAGCGAGCTTTTCAACGCCGGGTAATTCACCGCAAATCAGCAGATGCGCAACCTCCATGAAGGTGCAGTGCTCCGCCAATTGTTCGATAGGATAGCCGCGATAACGCAAAATCCCCGCTTCACCGTCGATATAGGTGATTGCACTGTGGCAGCTTGCAGTGGCAACGAAACCCGGGTCATAGGTAAACAGCCCCGTCTCACGATAGAGTGTGGAGATATCGATCGCCCCGGGTCCCTCGCTTCCGCGCTGGATGGGCAATTCGACGGACCTTCCGGTTGTATTATCAGTCAGGGTCACTGTGTCAGACATCACTCAGCCCTCGCATTGAAAAAGAGTTTCATTCTACCTGATTTATTCACAGCCGTTCGATATCCGCTCGCACTGCTGCAGACGAATCGCTAAACAACTGCTGCTCGGATTCATTCAACGGCATCTCGATAATTTTCTCGATGCCGCTGCGGGATAGCACGCAGGGCACTCCCATTGCAAGATCCACTTCACCATACTCACCGTCGAGAATAGCAACGGTCGGCAGGATGCGCCGTCGGTTGTGACAGATGGCGTCCACCATGATGGCCACAGATGCGCCAGGGGCGTCATAGGCGCTGGAGTTCTTGCGCAGCGCCAGGATCTCAGCTCCACCCGAGCGGGTTCTATCGATAATCAGCTGCATGCTTTCATCATCGATGAAATGCGAAACAGGAATTCCATTGATGGTGCAAAAACGGGGCAAAGGCACCATGGTATCGCCGTGCCCTCCGAGTACAATGGTTGTGATGTCCTGCGCCGAGAAACCCGTCTCCATGGCGATAAAAGCGGCCATGCGCGAGGAGTCCAGCACCCCCGCCTGACCAAGAATGCGGGAACGATCCCAGCCGGTGCGCTTCCACGCATGGTATGTCAGAATATCCACCGGATTGCTCACCAGCAGCAGCATGCACTGCGGCGCATAGCGCATTACATCATCCAGAATAGCATCCAGAATAGTTATATTGGTGTGCAGCACGTCCGAACGCGACATCCCGGGCTTGCGCGCCACTCCGGCAGTAATCACCACCAGTTCGGAGTCCTGCATGGCGGCGGGATCATTACTGCCGGTTACGATCGTATCAAAATCAAAAAAAGGCGCTGTCTGATAAATATCCAGCGCCACCCCCTGGGGCGCATCTTCACGGATATCAATGAGGACGACCTCACCGCACAACTCCTGCTCCGCCAGAATCTGCGCGCTGGTTTCACCTACGCGCCCGGCGCCAATGATGGTTATTTTTTTCACTCTGTTCTCCTCTTAACGGGTGGGTGTTGCTGCCATGATGTGATCACTTCAGTACGAGATTGCTTCGTTCCTCGCAATGACACAATAATCAGAACTTCTTTAGTATAGATGAGAATCGATGAGCTTTACTTACCTGCATCCAACCAACTGGAACTCCGCCTTGCGATCACGGGAAAACTCCACGCCAACTTTTGCGCATACATCCGCCTGCACGCGCAACTTGACCGTATCCGGATCTATCAGCGTTAACTGCATGTCAGTACCCTCGAGATACCTGGTTCCCACCTCGCTTGTTGCAGGACGATGTGCGCCATGGCGCACCGGCCAGTAAAGAGTGTAGTCCCGGTTGATGTTGAGCGTGTGCGGACCTTTTTTCACACTCAGATCAATCAGCTCACCACCCGGGTCACGAGTGGTGAAAGACCACTCGATGTGACGTCGATCACCATCCAGCTTCATCTCGGCAACCGCCTTGTAATGACTTTTCCACTGCAGCCGCGCCACCGGAAAGAGGGCAAACTGATGCTCGCTAAAACGGCCATGGGGATCATTGGAGCTATTCATCGGCGGCAGGATATCGACGTTGACCCACTCATCCCCTCTCTTTTGATACAGCATAAAACTGACCAGTGAAACCTTTTTCCAGACCGCGGGATTGACCTGGATCGAGAGCGGATAACCCGACACAGAGAAGTCCGGCAACGGATCCGGCTCCTCCTCGAAAAATGCGGGAGGGATATCCACTGCTCCATCCGCCGGCCATAATACCAGTTCGGGGTTCTGTAACTGCCTCTCGATCAATTGCTGCTGCATAAATTCAGGGCGCACCTTGCGGGGAGTGTTTGAGCAAAAGAGTTGATAGCTCGCCGACTCCTTGTAGAGGGCTGTTTCCGGGGCCTGAGAGCACACATCCCTGTACCAGTTTTCACTCACCCGTGTTTTGCTGTCACAAATTGTGTAGTAACTGCCGTTTTGACGATAGCGCGCTGCAGCCGGAGGGCTTGTACAGAGTTGATCAAACCATCCACTGCGCACCTTCCGGCGAGCATTACAAAGGCTGTAATAACGTCCCGGCCCCTGCTGCAGTGCAGACGCAGGAGGCTGCCGGCAGAATTCCCGCATATAGCCTGCATCAAGACGGGCACCGTTCGAGCAGGTCTCATGCCACGGCTCCTGATAGAGCGCCCGGGGCGGAATCTGCCGGCACAAATTGTCGTGGTAGCTGCCCTTGACGAGTCTGTCGAGACAGTAGACAGGCGGCGTAAAGAAAGCATCACTACCGGTTTGCATACAGAGTTCGCGTAAATCCGAGCGCCCAAGTTCAAAAACCTGCACACCCTCCTCAGCGCCAACGCCTATTTCGTCCACGGCAAAATTCAAAAAGGTAAAGCGGTGATAGATAGCACTCATGAGTCCATCGATCGCGGTATGCATCTGACGATCAGCATATCCCTGACTGACATTTTCGAGTACTGCGTCATGCGGATAGCCGGTGTGCTGCACACGCTGCGCCACTTTTTCACCTGTAAAGAGGCTGCCGCCAGGCTCTTCGGTATGCGCCGAATGGAGTGGCTGCTCATCATCTCTCCAGTGATTATTCGCCAGATAAGCGGCGTGATTCTGCGCCGCCCGAGTCAATGCCGGTTGTTGCTGCTGCAGCATCGTCATTCCCGCCTGAACGCGCAGCTGGTTAAGATAGGCCGGCCCCTCATCAGAACTCCAGCCGGGCTGTGACCATGCGAGCAGCAGTAACAAGATGCTTTGCGTCTTGGCGAGAGTCATTATTGAAATTTGATTCATTTGTAAAGCTGCTGATCGCTCAAGGATTACAGTTCTCTGCGCGCAGCGAGGAGAGTTCACGGAACAGCGCCCGTGCGGACTTTGGCGGCTTGTTCAACTGCCGCTCCCTGCTTGCGTTGCGCACCAACTGGCGCAGATGCTGGCGGTCAGCATTTAGAAAACGTCCAACCAGTTCATCCAGCAGCGCGTCGTCGCCGGCCAGCAGCGCGTCGCGCCACGCTTCAACCTCATGAAGAGCCTCGACCTCCTGCTGCTGCGGACGGTGAAAAGCATCCAGCGCCTGCTGCACGGCTGCTGCATCCACTTCGCGCATCAAACCAGCGATATATTGCAGCTGGCGCTTGAGCGCTCCCCGTTTGAAACGCCTGGCATCCATGATCGCCGTTTGCAGCGGCTCAGTCAGCCCCAGCACGCGCAGTCGGGATTGCGGCAATGCCACCAGTTGCTTGCCAAGCTCATGCAGAAGATGCAATTCACGTTTGATTTGTGATTTGCTTTTGACTTCAGTTGTAGACGTCTCTGATTCCATTTTTCAATAGCGAATATTTATTCTCATGCGCGCGAGATGAAACTGCCGGTGGCGGTATTGACCTTGACCAGCTCTCCGCTCTCGAGATATTCAGGAACCTGGATTTCCAGCCCTGTCACCAGCGTTGCCGGTTTGGTTCTGCCTGTTGCCGTGGCGCCTTTTACGCCGGGCGTGGTGTCCGCGATCGTCAGGCTGACTGACTGCGGCAGCTCGATGGCAAGAATTTCGCCATCAACCAGCAACGCCAGAATCCCCTCCATCCCTTCTAACAGGTACTCAATCTGCCCCTCAAGATCTTCCCGGTTGAGTCCATACTGGGAGTAATCCTCAAGGTTCATAAACATCAGAATGTTGCCATCCTGATAGGAGTACTGAACCTGTACACGGGAGCAGTCGCTATCCCTGAGGTAATCATCACCCTTCAGTGACTGGTCCAGTTTCTGTCCTGTTTTGAGGTTTTTAAAACGGATTTTGTAGAGTGTTGCAGCACCGCGGGAGGATGGGCTTTTGCTCTCCACCCGCCTGACGGCATGGGGCGCATCATCGATCTCGACGATATCCCCTTTTTTCAAATCACACGCCTTTGGCAAGTCTCTCTCCCGGTACTTATTTTCGCGTTGGCTAGAACCTCTTGCACAACTCTATAACTGTCATTTCGACTGGAAGGAGAAATCTTGACTGAATTGATTAATAAGATCTCTCACATTCGTTCGAGATGACAAAACTCACTATTGTTGAGTTTTGCAAAAGACTCGATAGAGAGCATTATAGCAGTGAGTGGGGGCATTCATACGGTGCAATGCGCTACCGCTTATTGACACCCTACGGGTTTGGGACGGGAAGAAATTTGCTATGTGGATGCCGGCAGCAGGGGATGCTGCCGGCCCGGGGATGGCGTTTGCCATCTCCAGCAACCGTAAAGCTTTTATTATTTACTCAGCATCTTGTCGATTTTCTTCTCACTGGCAAGCCAGTCGACATGTTCATGGCCCGGTGCGAAGTTGCGTTCCTTAGCGCGGTAGTATGCCATCTTCTCGATCATCTCATAACGCATCTGCGGATCGATTGCTGCAACGGCTTTCTTTACAGGAGCTTTGGCTGCAGCTTTTTTGGGAGCCGCCTTTTTAGGGGCTGCCTTTTTGGGAGCCACCTTTTTAGGGGCTGCCTTTTTAGCAACGCTCTTCTTTGCTACAACCTTTTTGGCAACAGCTTTTTTCTTCGTGACAACCTTCTTTTTGGCCACTGCCTTCTTGGAAACCGCCTTCTTTTTTGCGACTGCTTTGACTTCTGTTTTCTTGCTCACTATTTCTCTCTCTGAATGGTATTGATAACTGGCATGCATTCTATACGAAAATTATCAATACCTCGTAATATTATTTGATTTATTAGCGTAACGTCTCTATAAGTCCGTGTAGGATCACAATCCATAGGATGTGCTGAGCTTGCTAAGCGCA
>JADWMH010000137.1 GCA_015767355.1 Gammaproteobacteria bacterium | reverse complement strand
ATCAGCACACATATCGGTTATAATTATAAAACTTCATGATATTCCTGTGTTTCTAAATATTTCTTAAAGTATATTGTTTTAAGTAGGCACTGGGAATATACTCTATATACTAGATATATATGGAGAAATACTCTTTCTGATAGGTAGGCTCTGGTTTTTTCATAGAATCCCGTCATTGCTAGCATAGTGCGTCAATGACGAATAAATCTGATCTTCCTTGAAATTATGAGTCCTGAATGAGTGGTAGATCGATGAAAAAGTTACTTCTACTGTTTAGTGTGCTCTTTTATTGTCTCCTGAGCGAAAGTGTTGTTGCAGACGTCACCGTCAATGGTGTGCGCAGCTGGACAGCGCCTGAACGCACCCGCCTGGTATTTGATCTTTCAGAACCTGTGAAGTACAAAGTCACCCAGGTTTCCAGCTCCTCCCTGCTGAAGTTGAAGATCTTTCGAAGTCGACTCAATGCGGAGATACCTGCTTTCAACAAGCATAAGGTCATCTCATCTATCGCAACGAACCCCCTGAATACAAAGAGTGTCGAGATTCAATTCAAACTCAGGCGAGCCGTCAAAGTCAAGAGTTTTCAGCTGGATCCAGGGGGGCGGTACGGCTATCGCCTGGTGCTGGATCTCTATGAGAGTAAACCTGGCGACAAACCGAAAGTGGCGAAAAAGCAGACGCGGAAGAGCAATAAAAAGAGCAACAAAAAGAGCAACAAAAAGCAAACTCTGGCTGCGAAGGTCAGCGAGCAGACCTTGTTAAAAAAGCAACCGAAAGCTGTGGAACAGGCGCCGCCTGTGCTGCCGAAAGCTGCAAAAAAAGTCCGCGGACGGGACATCGTCATTGCTATTGATGCCGGACATGGCGGTGAAGATTCCGGCGCCATGGGCAGCAATGGGACTTATGAAAAAGATGTGGTTCTGGAGATTGCCAAAAACCTGAAAAAATTGCTGGACGAGGAGGGTGGCATGCGCGGTGTACTGGTGCGCAAGTCGGATTACTACATCTCCTTGCGTAAGCGTATGGAAATTGCACGCAGGCACCATGCGGATTTCTTTGTCTCAATTCACGCGGATGCTTTTCCGGACCCATCAGCCAGGGGGGCGTCTGTCTATGTGCTGTCGAACAAAGGGGCATCCAGTGAGGCTGCTTTTTGGTTGGCGGAGCGAGAGAACCAGGCTGATCTGGTTGGCGGCGTCAGCCTCGATGACAAGGATGAAGTGCTGGCATCCGTGTTGCTGGATCTCTCCCAGGCGGTGAGCAGGCAGGTGAGTCATGAGGTGGCGCAGATGACAGTCAGGAATTTAAGGAAGGCTGGAACGGTTCACTTCGGCGAGGTTCAAAAAGCGGAGTTTGCGGTTTTGAAATCACCTGATATTCCATCGATGCTGGTGGAAGTGGCCTTTATCTCCAATCCGATGGAGGAGGAAAAACTGCATGACCAGGCGCAGCAGGAGGCTTTTGCTCAGGCTATGCTTGCAGGAATACGCCGTCATTTTCATCGTGCTCCTCCCCCGGGCAGCTGGCTGGCAATGCGTCATAAACCAAAAATCAGGGGAAGAGAACATGTGATTGTGGCGGGAGATACGCTGTCTGAAATAGCACAACGTTACCAGGTGAGTCTCTCGCGCCTGAAAGATCTCAACCAGCTTGGGCAGAATGAAATACGCGCCGGACAGGTCTTGAAGATACCTGCCGATAGTTAGGAGTTGTTTGAACCTGCAGACTGCCAACTGCAAACTTTTTTATGCTTGCACCAAACGCACATTCTGCGCAATCAGTCCGTCTGCATCCTGTGGACTCTCCTGAATATAGAATTCAAGCACGGTATCGCCATGTATGAGGTCCTCCTCATTGACATCCGAGGAGATTTCGTTGATGTGGCAGAATGCGCTGGTCCAGGGTGACTCCTTGACGCGGGTATTGGTGATCCAGCTGTTGTTATCGATGCGATCGAGAAAGCTGAGAAAACCATAGCCCTTCTCTGCAAACCATTTTGTACAGACTCCACGCACACAGGAGCCGGTGCGTCCCCATGTATTTTTCGGTTCATAGGCGATCGGAATCAGATTCGGGGTGAGGAAGCCGGAGTGAAAAGCATCGACCTGACGCTGCAATTGCGTCGAAACATGGTCAAAGCCAAGCAGTTCCACACGACGCCCCTTGTTTTGAATGGCGTTGACAAGAGGCAGGAAATCACTATCACCCGTTACCAGGAGAATCTCATCGAGATGCTCGGCCTGCAGCAGTGCGTCGACCGCGATGCTGAGATTAGAGCTGCTCTCAATTGTGGTTTGCCCCTCGTCACTGGTCATGCGATGTGTATCCCTGATGTTTACTTTCCAGCCGAACTGGCGCGCAATTTGTTGATGCGTGTAGGATTTTCTTGCGTATTCAGAATCTTTTTCGGCTAGCTCCCTGTCAAATGTGATGTAGGTGTTGAGGCGAATCAGGGTGCGATCACCACGCTCCGCAAAGCGGCGCAGAACATCGTAGCGGAGATGATAGCCGCCATTACGACGAACGTTTTCAGAATCGACAAAGACGCCGACTTTGATAGTCATAGAGTTCTCCCTGGTAATCTTAAGTGACCAACATCTTTACAAATGAGTCAAATTACAACAATAACTCTCGCAAAGACGCTAAGCTCGCCAAGAAAACCTTTGCGGTCTTTGCATCTTGGCGAGAGAAAATGATCATTTTCAAGCGTCGTCAGTCTGAGACCTGGTCTCACTAGACTTTGAAATCCCGCTCATCCCGAACTTCTCCCGGAGGGAGAAGGAGCTAAACCCTCTCTCCTTCCGGGAGAGGGTTGGGGTGAGGGCGGACGGTATGTTATTTGTTGAGGCGGTTTTCAATCAGGTTGTCAACGACAGATGGATCTGCAAGCGTGGATGTGTCGCCAAGGCTTTGCAGTTCGTTCTCGGCGAGTTTGCGCAGAATGCGCCGCATGATTTTTCCGGAGCGGGTCTTCGGCAGACCTGGCGCCCACTGCAGCAGATTGACCCTGGCGATCGGACCAATCTCGGTGCGCACCTGTTTGATCAACTCGTCACGCAGTTCATCACTGCCGGTTTCACCAGCCATCAGGGTTACATAGGCGTAGATGCCCTGGCCGGTAATTTCGTGGGGATAACCCACTACGGCAGCTTCGGCAACCTTGTCATGCAGCACTAGTGCTGACTCGATTTCTGCAGTACCCAGGCGATGGCCGGAGACATTCAGGACATCATCGACACGCCCCGTTATCCAGTAGTAGCCGTCCTCATCGCGGCGGCAGCCGTCACCGGTGAAATAGTAGCCGGGGTACATGGAAAAATAGGTGTCGGCAAAGCGCGCATGGTCGCCATAGAGGGTGCGCATCATCCCGGGCCATGGATGTTTGATGGCCAGGTTCCCCGAGACCGCGCCCTCCAGCTCATTGCCCTCTTCGTCCATCAGCACCGGCTCTACACCGAAGAACGGCATGCTTGCAGACCCTGGTTTCAGCGGAGTGGCGCCGGGCAGCGGCGTAATCATGTGGCCTCCGGTTTCAGTCTGCCACCAGGTGTCCACGATCGGACAGCGGCCGTCGCCAACCACATGGTAGTACCACTCCCAGGCTTCGGGATTGATGGGTTCACCCACCGTGCCGAGAAGCCGCAGGCTGCTGCGTGAAGTCTGTTTGACGGGATCATCGCCTGAGCGCATCAGTGCGCGAATCGCAGTTGGCGCCGTGTAGAAAATTGCAACCTGGTGCTTGTCAATCACCTGCCAGAAGCGGGAGGTGTCGGGATAGGTCGGGATGCCCTCGAACATCAGCGTGATAGCGCCGTTGCACAGCGGTCCATAGACGATATAGGTGTGCCCTGTTACCCAGCCGACATCGGCCGTACACCAGTAGACTTCACCATCTTTATAGTCGAACACCAGTTTGTGCGTCATAGCCGCCTGCAGCAGATAGCCGCCGGTTGTATGTAGAACACCCTTGGGCTTGCCTGTCGATCCTGAGGTGTAGAGGATAAAAAGCGGATCCTCGGCGTCCATCTCCTCGGCGGGACACTCCGCCGAAGCTTCGGCCATTGCTTCGTGATACCAGACATCCCTCTCCTCGTTCCACTCGACATCCCCTCCGGTGCGTTTGACGACCAGGCAGGTGTGCACATTGGGACATGCACTGACAGCCTTGTCGGCATTGATCTTCAAAGCAACATTTCTGCCGCCGCGCACGCCTTCATCGGCAGTGATGACTGTCTGGCAGTCAGAGTCGAGGATGCGGTCGCGCAGGGAGTCTGGAGAGAAACCGCCGAAAACCACCGAGTGAACAGCGCCGATGCGTGCACAGGCAAGCATGGCGACAGCCGCCTCCGGAATCATCGGCATGTAGATCGCCACCCGGTCGCCTTTGCTGACGCCGCGGGATTTCAACACATTAGCAAATTTGCATACTTCGGCGTGCAGTTCACGGTAGCTGATATGGCGATCCTCCTGCGGATTATCGCCTTCCCAGATGATGGCTGTCTGCTCGCCGCGTGCCTCAAGATGGCGATCCAGGCAGTTGAGCGTGACATTGAGCTTGCCGCCGATAAACCATTCAATAGAGATATCGTCCTCAAAACTCCACTCCAGCACCTTCTCCCAGGGTTTTGACCAGCTGAGATAGGTCGACGCCTGTTCGGCCCAGAATCCTTCGGGGTCATCGATCGAACGTTGATACATCTGAGTGTATTGTCCGGCTGTAATATTGGCTTGTGCTGCAAACGCTTCTGGAACGGGATATACCCTGGAATCTGACATGCTGTTCTCCTGTGGTGCTTCTGATGATTTTTTTGTTTGATGGAGGTGATGTTGCGTCAAGTTGCACAGTGTGTCAAAGGATTTTCTACAGTTTTCAGTCGGCAGTTTGCAGATGTTAGTTACCGGTGGAAAAAACGTGCAGGCAAAAAAAAACCCGTCGCGATGACGGGGTTGCGTTTAAATGTCCTTGACTACCAGTTGTAGAAATTTTTCGGATCACTGTAAAAACTAATTTCTATGGCTGTGATCGGTTGCTGTTCACGGGGAGCAGCAGTGGTTGTATCATGAGTGACTATCTTCTCCGCTGGCATGTCAATGCCATAATAGGTCGAGTAGTAGTTCTCACAAGAGTCATAGGTTAGACCGCCGGCATTTGCCTGAACAGATGCAAGCATTAAGACCAGGGCGGCAATAGCGGGTAGTATTTTAATTGATTTCATCACAAATCTCCGAAGAGCATGTAACTAACATGGATCAATATTAGAGTAAACTAATATAGAAATCAATTGATATATGTCATTGATGGGTGAATAAGTAATACTTTGCCTTATCGTACGTCAGAAATTGCCTATCTGGTTGCTGGACTCTATTGACGTCTGAATGGTGTTGACGACATCAAAGGCATCTTTCAGGTGACGGCGCTCCAGTGAAGAGAGTTGCTCGGGTGGGACAAAGTTATCCGGTGTCTGACCTGCCCTGATCTGCTGTGACTGGTGCTGCAGGCGAACACTGGCGATAAACTCCAGCGCATCGCGCAGATCCGCCATGCCGCTGCGGCTGAGCACACCGGCTTTGCTGGCTGCCTCGAGCCGGTCCTGGGTATTCAGGGCATTGACGCCCGCAGAGAGGGCATAAACTCTGGCCAGGTCGGTGATCGGCACAATGCCGCGTTTTTTCATATTCAGCGCCTTCTTCTCGGCGCCGCCTTTCTCCAGCACGAATTGTTTGAAGATCCCAAGCGGCGGGTGAAAATGCAATGCATTGGCCGTCATATAAGCAAGAAAGAT
>JADWMH010000136.1 GCA_015767355.1 Gammaproteobacteria bacterium | reverse complement strand
CGGTGGAGCGCGAACTCTACAGAGACATTGGGCGCTTGTCAACGTACAATGTGCAGCTGAAACTTAATTATAGAAGAAATTTGTGGCAAAGAGAAAACAACAAAAACAAAGCAGACCTCGCAAGGATCCCAACCAGGCTAGAGAAGCAAAGAAGTATGACAACCCGATTCCCAGTCGGGAGTTCATCATGCAGACGCTCAATGAAGAGGGGTGTCCCCTCAGCTTTAACAAGCTCGTATTTCATCTGCAGATAACGGAAGAGCAGTCTGATGCCCTGGATTACCGTTTGCGCGCCATGGTGCGCGATGGCCAGGTGATCCGCAACCGCAAGGGCGGGTTCTGCGTCATCAACAAGACGGACCTGATCGTCGGCCGGGTGATCGGGCATAAGGATGGTTTTGGTTTTCTCACTCCTGAAGAGGGGGGAGATGATCTGTTTCTGCTGCCGAGCGAGATGCGCCAGGTGCTGCATGGCGACCGGGTCGTGGTGCGTGTCTCTGGGGTCGATAACAGGGGTCGCCGCGAGGGAGCTATCGTGGAAGTGCTGGAGCGCGCCCACTCCCGAATCGTCGGGCGTATCCACTTCGAGAGCGAGGTGGGTTTCGTGCGCGCCGACAACAAACGCATCACCCATGAGATTATCATTCCAGGCAGTGAACTCGGCGGTGCTTCCGAGGGTGACATTGTTTCTGTCGAGCTGATTGTACAGCCAAGCCGCCGCACCCAGGCGGTCGGCAAGGTAGTCGAGGTGCTTGGCGAGCACATGGCTGCCGGCATGGAGACCGATGTTGCGATCCTCAGCCACGAGATCCCGGTGGAGTGGCCTGAGGATGTTCAGCGGCAGATCGGAGAATTCTCCGAAGAGGTCACCGAGGCGGACAAGCAGGGGAGGGAAGATCTGCGAAATCTGCCGCTGGTGACCATCGACGGTGAGGATGCGCGTGATTTCGATGATGCGGTCCATTGTCAGCGCACAAAAAACGGCTGGCGCCTCTATGTTGCCATTGCCGATGTCTCTAACTATGTGAAACCCGGCAAGCCCCTGGACAAGGAGGGCTACAAACGCGGCAATTCGGTCTATTTCCCGGATCGAGTGATTCCGATGCTGCCGGAGATTCTCTCCAACGGGTTGTGTTCGCTGAAGCCCAAGGTGGATCGCCTCTGCATGGTGTGCGAGATGCTGCTGAACCGCGACGGCAAAATCGTGCGTTCGCGTTTTTATGAAGCCGTGATGCATTCACATGCGCGCCTTACCTACAACAAGGTTGCATCCATGCTGGTCGATGGCGACAACAAGCTGCGCAAACAGTATGCAGATATTGTGCCGCATCTCGAGGAGCTCTATGCACTCTATAAGGTGCTGGTGGTTGCGCGTAAAAATCGCGGCACCATCGAGTTTGAGACCACCGAGACCCGCGCCATTTTCAAAGATGGCAAGATCGAAAATATCGTCCCCGTGGTGCGCAACGACGCCCACAAGATAATCGAAGAGTGCATGCTGGCCGCAAACGTGGCCACGGCGGGATTGCTGCAGCGCAAGAAAATACCGGCGCTGTATCGGATTCACGAAAGTCCTCCGATCGACAAGCTGACAGACCTGCGCCAGTTTCTCGGTGAGCAGGGATTGACGCTTGGCGGAGGTGACAAACCGACGGGCGCCGACTACTCGAAGCTGCTTTCCAGTGTACAGGATCGCCCTGATAAAGAGTTGATCCAGACCGTACTGCTGCGTTCCATGTCACAGGCCGTCTACAGCACCGAAAACGTCGGGCATTTCGGGCTCTCTTATGACGCCTATGCACACTTTACTTCGCCGATTCGCCGCTATCCGGATTTGCTGGTACATCGGGCTTTGAAGCATGTAGGGAAGGGCGGAAAACCGCAGGATTTCCACTACAGCGTGCCTGAGTTGCAGGGAGTTGCGGAGCACTGCTCGACTACCGAGCGGCGCGCCGACGAGGCGACACGGGATGCGATGGATACGCTCAAGTGCGAGTACCTGGTCGACAAGGTTGGCGAGGAGTTCGACGGCATTATCACCAGCGTCACAGGTTTTGGCCTGTTCGTGATGCTGGATGACATCTACGTCGATGGCCTGGTGCATATCACCGCGCTGGATCGCGACTATTTCCATTTTGATCCGATCGGACATCGCCTCAATGGTGAGCGCAGCGGCATCACCTATCGACTGGGCGATCCGCTGCGCATCCGTATTGCCGCAGTCAATATTGATGACCGCAAGATCGATTTTGTGCTTCCTGACGACGGCAAGGGCGGCGACAACAAGAGTCGTCCGAAAAAACGTCCACGCAAACGCAGCAAGAAACAAGGCAGCCAGCAAGGTAATAAGCCAGCCGGGAAACAATCCAGTCAACAACCTGCCAAGCGACCGGATATGCAGTCCGACAAGCAGTCGAACAAGCAACCCAGAAAACGCAGAAGACGCCGTTGATATGTTGTGCGGTAAACGCAAGCCTGTCAGGACATGAGTGCGGCTAAAGGGAATGACAAAGAGCGCCTGATTGGCGGCATCCACAGCGTGCGCAACGTGCTGCGCCATGGCGCAGAATCAATTACCGACGCATGGATCGACAGCAGTCGTCATGACAAGCGCATCAGGGAGATTCTCTCCGAGCTGCGCCACCATCGCATACCATCTCAGCAAATCACCAAACAGCAGATCTCCGAGCTGGCCCCGGGTATCAACCACCAGGGAATTCTGATTCGCACCAAAGCGCCTGCTGCAACCAGCGAGGCGGAATTACCCGGGATTCTGAAAAAGGCGGAAGGCCCGCTGCTGCTGCTGGTTCTCGATGGCGTGCAGGACCCGCACAATCTCGGCGCCTGTCTGAGAACGGCAGACGCCGCAGGTGTGCATGCTGTGATCGCGCCCAAAGACCGCAGCGCCGGTTTGACGCCGGTTGCCTGCAAGGTCGCCAGCGGCGCTGCAGAGAGGCTCCCCTTTATCCAGGTGACCAACCTTGCAAGAACCCTGAAGATGCTGGCGGATCAATTCGGCGTCTGGATCATCGGCGCCGCGGGCGAGGCGCAGCAGTCGCTCTATGAGATTGATCTGAAAACACCGACTGTGCTGGTCATGGGCGGTGAAGAGAAGGGCATGCGGCGCTTGACCAGGGAGCATTGCGACCAGCTGGTGAACCTGCCGATGGCGGGATCGGTCGAGAGCCTGAATGTCTCTGTGGCTGCCGGTGTCGCACTCTATGAAGCGGTGCGTCAGCGATACCTATTTGCACAGCACGATGCCGAGCAGTGAAAGAAAAAGCGCTACCTGGCTGCGCGCCCGCCAGGATTCTTTGTGGAGGATGACACTGAGCACGATCGGAATCAGGATGTAGAGAGAACTGACGGCGGCGACAATGGAGAGCGGGCCGAGGTGGATCGCCTTGAGGAAAGCGGCAAAGCCTGCGAAGCTGGTGATTCCCAGCCAGATCCCTGTGATTGCGCCTCTCTTTTTCGCGTCTGGCATTGGCGCCTCTCTGCGGTAACTGAATCGGATAGAGGACAAAAGTGTCGTGAACAGGTTGGAGATAAGAATAAAAACGAATATGTTCATCTCCTGTTGAAATTCGATCACATATTTAGGGGCCAGGGTAGCGCCGATGCTGGTGAATGTGGCCAGCAGGGCGAAGGCGATGCCGCGCGAATAGCCACTGCTGACATTACTTTTCGTCCACTGCAACAGCAACACGACTGAGAGCCCAATAACCAGGATAACGGCGCACACGATGAGCAGGAAATAGATCGTGCGCGACCTGCTGCTGGTGTTCGGGTCATCGATGTTGAAGACCGCCTCGATGAAGCCATCTGTGTAGTCGTGGAGCTTTCGTGGCAACCAGTTCCTGGGTAGATACCTTTCGATCTTCTCCTCGGTTATCGGTGTCGATGATGCTAGCCTCAGACACTCATTGGGTTCTTCTTCAGCACAGTTTGCCGCCCTGATGTAGAGCCGGTTAACCGCCTGTTGCCATACATCCACCAGATCCCTGGCCAATCCCTGCTCCTTTGAAGCCTGAGCTCCCAGCACGTAAGCTCCATTGGGAATCTCCTCGAGCCTCTGGATGATGCGAAGACGGGCGTCGTTCTTTGCGCCGCAATCCTGTGCGGCGCGCCTGCCAGCCTCATTGCGCAGATTCCCGTTGTCATCGATCCGGCTACTGAATCGAAACTCGGCCAGTGCTCCGGCAGCCACTGTATCTGGATCGCACATGACCTTCAGGAGAATCTTCCTGGCGTCGTCCTCGATGATGCTGATTTCGCTAAATGACAGGTTTGTTTCCGTGCTCTGTAGACGACTCAGTATCCAGTGACGTGACCACCAGTACCCCGATGTGGACTCTTTGCCGGCTAACACGATCCGTTTTTTATTTGTTATCTCGTTGATCAGCTTGTCGGGGCGGAGGGATTGATTAGATGGATAGTTCTCCGTCAGACAAGAGTATGGTGCGATAAGTGGGTAATGCAGGAGGGTCTTCAGTAACACTGTGTTTTGGCCCAATGAACGGGTAGAGTTCAATACTCTGGTTCAATTTGAATATCTCGCGAGGTGTGAGCTCACCGAGTATATCAATCTCTCCCTTGCCTAATGCGTCGGCTATATCGTTAAAGTGTTCGCCAGTATTATGGAACACTTCAACTTTCGTAGTAGTCGCCAGGCGGAATAGGGAGCCCTTATTCTCCAATGCCCCAGTCGTCGTTCAGCCGCACCTTGTAATTCCGCCATTTTTTGCACAGATCTTTCTCGACCCGTTTGTGCAGTTTTGCCAGTTCTTTGCTGATTGGCGGAGGCTGGGCGCCGAAATGGCGGGCTTTTGCATTCAGCCACTCAAACGCCTGCAGATGATGGTATTGATCCTGCATCTTGTTAATCTTATCGCGCCATTTTTTTAGTGTCTTCTGTTTGCGCTGTTGATTATGTACAAGATAAAATTCCGGACCCTCGAGCTTGTCGTTGTTGCGGGTGGCTGCCAGCACCTTGTCGATGGTGACTTCGATATCCCTTAACGAACTGTTGGAATTGAACGAGTAAATATCGCTGTAGCCGCCGATCTCCGGATTGCGCAGACGTTCGGCGATGGCATCGGCGTCCTTTTCAGCGAAGCGCAGGTTGCTCAGACCCTCGGATGCATATACAGAGCATCCGATAACGATTGCGATGCGGTTGCCTGTGTCAGAGGGTGTCCGCTTTTCCATGAACTCTCTCCAGGCTACTCTTTCTGCTGGGTGGCGTCGCGTGTTTCGCGGATGTGATTCAGCGCCTGCTCGGTGCTGAGACCCTCTATGGTTATGCGCGCGATCCGTTAGCAAAGACCAGAGTGCCACTGGAACCACGGTGACGTTGAAAGAAGTTCTGTATCAAATCCCAGCAGCGTTTAGTGACTGCCTCAAGAATCCCGGATTTTATCAGCAGCAGGTTGAAAATCTCGAGTTCGGCTGATTTCTTCCCCTGCGCCTCAGCCTCGGTGCGAGGCATTACAGCAGGATTAACCCGGTCATCGAGTCCGCTCAACTCACGGTTGATTTGCTGCATCAGTTGATTGCATTCGCTTTGCCATTGATTGTCATCGATGTCGCCTGACATGGGCTCAAGCTCCATGCGTGTAACTTCATTTTCATGTGTCATGATTGCTTCTTCTCGATACTGGGTAGTGGGTAGTGCATACACGTAGGTCAGGATGTCACTGTTCTAGTCTCAACTATAGAAAAAATTATGCAAAAGTCTATGTGTTGATAGTTTTTTCTGAATGGCCTGGTTTTAGCGATGGCA